>DASTZJ010000449.1:0-3057 GCA_035764345.1 Candidatus Udaeobacter sp. | reverse complement strand
CTCAATGGCTTCTGGTGGGGCCTGGATCCCTGGTTCTATCCGTACTACGCTAATGACTACTATCCGGACGATTACAACAGCTCTTATCCCTATGACTACTCTGGTAATCCCTACGATTACTATAACGACTCCGCATACAACTATGATAACCCGTCGGGTTATGTTGATTCAGGTCAGTCCGCGGCCAATGCGACTGTGAGCGCCGTTCAGTCGGAGCTTGCGAAGCTTGGTTACTATGACGGCGAGATCGACGGAACTCTTGGCGACGAAACAGAGGCCGCTCTTGCCCGTTACCAAGAAGACCGCGGTCTAAGTGTTACGGGAACGGTTGACGCGGCCACGCTTCAATCGCTCGGAATTAGGTGATGAGCCGTCTTATAAATGTTGTAGCCGCCTCGCTATGACGAGACAGTATCGCCGCCGTGCCACGCCGGCACAGCGGCGTGACTACAGCGCGGGCATACTTATGAGAGAGGACTGCAACAGAATGACCGTGACCGCGCCCGAATTATCTGGCGAAGAATAACAAAGGAGTGCCACCGTGAATCTGCAATTAGAAGGAAAGAAAGCGTTGGTCACGGGATCGACGGCGGGGATCGGCTTTGCCATTGCTCGCACCCTGGCGCGCGAAGGAGCGTCCGTTGTTATTACTGGCCGCAGTCAAGACCGGGTTGATAGCGCGGTGAGAACGATTCAGCAGGAAATTGGCGAAGCAAAAGTCGGCGGCATAGCTGCCGATCTGGCAACAGCGCGCGGAAGCGCGAAATGCGTCGAGGCTCTGCCATCGGTAAATGTCCTTGTAAATAATCTTGGCGTGTACGAGCCCAAGCCGTTCGAGAAACTCACCGACGACAATTGGCATTCCATCATCGAGACAAACTTTATGAGCGGCGTGCGGCTATCGCGGCATTACCTGCCGGGCATGAAGGCCGCCAACTGGGGTCGCATCATTTTCATCTCCAGCGAGTCCGCTGTGAACATTCCGGTTGAGATGATTCATTACGGTGTAACCAAGACGATGCAGGTAGCGCTGGCCCGCGGCTTGGCGGAAACGACATCGGGCACTGGCGTCACAGTGAATTCAATCCTCGCAGGTCCAACGCGATCCGAAGGCGTCGAACAATTCATCGCAGATGTTGCAAGAACGAAGGGGATCACGCCTGATGAAATAGAAAAGGATTTCTTTAGATCAGTTAGACCAAGCTCGCTGCTGCAGCGATTTGCCACAATCGAGGAAGTAGCCGCATTGGTTGCGTTTGTGGCGAGTCCCTTGTCATCCGCCACAAACGGCGCCGCCTTGCGCGTGGAAGGCGGTGTCCTTCGTTCGATCTTTTAAGTCACTCAAGAAACTAGGACCAATCATTCATCTCATAAGTCGAACCAGCCTGAGGGCAGGCTGTCTCTAACGTTGATGCATGATGATGGAGCCGGGCCGCCCTCGGCCCGCGAATAACGGCATTGAACTATTGATGACACGGCTTCTCGGACAATTTCGTTGTTACCAAGGCCAGCTTCGAGTTTTCCTTCGTAATGTTTGGTAGGAGATACACCTATGATCCAACGGCAGGATTTTGTTCAGCCGGAGCAATTGAATTTCAAGGACGACGGCATCTTCCCAAATAGTGTCCTGCCTTTGCTGTTGTATCGGCAGGCGCTTGCTCCTGATACGAAGGATCCAGCCTGTATTTTCGAACAATATTTTGCCGAGAATGACTGGACCAATTCGTGGCGAAACGGTGTCTATTCCTTTCCTCATTATCACAGCACTTCGCATGAAGTGCTGGGTGTTTATTCCGGCACTGCAAATCTGAGACTCGGCGGCGAGCACGGCAAGAATGTCGACGTACACGCAGGCGATGTGATTGTCATCCCAGCTGGTGTGGCACACCAGAACCTCGGTGCCAGGGACGATTTTGGCGTTGTAGGAGCTTATCCCGACGGACGCGAGTGGGACTTGCTTCGGGGATTGCCGGGCGAACGGCCGAAAGCAGATCACAACATTGCGGCTTTGCCAATACCGGATAACGACCCGATTTACGGAGTTGAAGGACCATTGCTAGGGATTTGGAAATCCGTCGCTGCAAGGTCGAAGTAATTCGGCGGGGAAGGTGAACAGATTGTAGAGCAGCCCGCTCCGGCTGCCAAAGCAATGAATCGGGAAGCGACGCTCTTGTCCTACAATTTGCAATCCCCTTCAGCGTAAGAAAAACGTTGTAGGGCGGGCGCTCCGCCTGCCGACCTTCGAAGATGGGTCACCCACCACGAATTCCCGTTTGGCTGCGCTGGGAACAATCCGTAATTTATTTTGTCACGATCTGCGTTAAACACCGCAACGCGTGCTGGCAAACGAGACAGCTTTCAACGCATTCAAGAACGCAGCTGCAAAGCTTCAAGAATGGCGCGTTCTTGCGGCGATCTTGATGCCCGATCATCTCTATGCCGTTGTCGCGCCAAGCAAAACGCGACGGCCAACTCGGCAATTTCTCAGCCGCACTGCAGCGATGGATGCGTAAAGAATTGAATGCATCCTGGCAATGGCAGCCTGGTTGTTTTGATCGTTTGCTACGCTCCGATGAATCACTAGAAGTGGCTTTACATCCAAGAAAACCCGGTCCGCGCAGGCCTCATCAAAGACTGGAGAGATTGGCCATACCGCTTCGAGTTTAACGAACAAACGGAATTGTAGCGTGGCGCTCTGCCTACCAAACCGCATGCCTTCCAGTTCACATCAGCGCCCGGCAAGCGATGCGCTTGCCCTACAATCTACGCGTCACGGTTTATCTATCGCCGAAATTCGCGCCTGAGCCAAGGCAGCATAGGTTTAAGACATGAGCTCAACGCAACAAAGTTCTGCCAGTGCAAGGTTTCGCGCAATGCACGAGTCCGGATGTTTCGTGCTACCAAATCCGTGGGACGTCGGAACAACGATCTACTTGGAGAATCTCGGTTTCGAAGCACTCGCCACCACTTCGGCAGGGTTCGCTTTCTCGCGTGGAAAATTCGATGGCGGCGTTCCACGCGATGAAATGCTCGCGCACATCCGTGAAATCGTCGAAG
>DASTZJ010000448.1:0-4112 GCA_035764345.1 Candidatus Udaeobacter sp. | reverse complement strand
ACTCTTAAAACGCTGGGTGGATGTACGCGAAATGACTTTGAGATCGGCGATCTTCGCGAGCCGCGTCAGAATTTCATCTTGCACGCCTTCGGCGAAATATGCATTTCCCTTCTCTTCGCTGAGATTTTCGAACGGCAGGATCGCGATCGATTTTTCCGCGGCGCCGACGCCTTCTCTTTGAATTGGCGCAGTATAGCGTCCGAGAAAAAACAGGGCGACGGAAATTGCGGCCCCGATGAGGGCTACATAAATCCATGCCCGACTTTTGGACTGTTGTCCCGCTGCATCCGCAGTCTCGGTGCGCTTGAGTCCCTGCGGCGTTATCTCGAACATCCATGCCAGAACCAGCGCGACCGGTAGACCGACGATGATGAGCAGGACGAGCAACCGAATCACCTAGATCGGAACATCGAAGACCGGAAAGACCTGCGCGATTCCTTGAGAAAGCGCCCAGCCCGCCACGATGTAAGCGACCGCGACCTTGTAAACGTTGCGCCGCTTCAGCTCGCCGAAGAAGTTCCTTAGCTTCACTTCCTACTACTTGTTAGGCCCAATCTGCTCAGGACCTGAGAGCAGTTGCTGGAAATCGCGACGGTTACGGATGGGATCCCAAACCGGGTCGATCTTCAAACGAGCGATGGAAACTACCCCGCCTGCTGGGATGGAGAGCAAACGTCGAAGCCTTTTAACCGCTTCCTCAGGTGCGCCCGCGCGTGCCTCGATTTGAGCGAGCCCGTTCTGGAAATTTGGACCAACGAAAGCATCTTTTTCGATGGAGATTGTATCCGCCGCTTGTCTAGAAAGGCGCAAAGCATCGGCATTGCGACCGAGGGCGAGGTAAACCCAAGATAGCCCTGTCATAACGAAAGTATTATCTGGTCGCTCTCTGAGTCTGGCCTCGAATGATGGCAGCGCTTCTTCTCCCGCTGATTTTGCTGCCTCAGTCTGCCCCGCCAGCACGCGAACGGCAACAAGCCCGGCAAGCTGCTGGAGGCGCGCCCGATCGCTATCGGCCACTTCCTTCTCGAGAGCTTGGAAAGCATCGGTGAAACGTCTTTCCATGACATCGAGATAAACCCGGGCATTGATGATGCGTGCAACGTCGCCGCGGTCGACGACGGAATCAATTAAGTTGATGCCCTGTGGAAAACCATTGAGAGCTCGCCAGGCCGAGTCAATATTGCCGGTTCCGTTGAGGCGAGTAGTGAGAAGACTTAGCGCTGCCAGCGTCTTGTGCGGATCGATAGCGAGAGCTCGCAATTCAGCAGGCTCCGCATCCTTCCAAAGACGCAATGCCAGATAGGTCCCTCCGATATTGGTCGGGATTTCGGCGTCACGTGGGTCGAGTTCCTCCGCTCGTTGAAAATCGGTCAGCGAGCGCTCCCATTCACCGCGGCGGCGATAAACGTAGGCGCAGTATTGTCGCGCCAAAGCGTTGTTAGGTTGCAATTCCAGCGTGCGGTTAAACTCCGTCAGCGCGTTCTTGTATTGGCGATGGCCCCAATAAAAAAATAACCCCAGCGCAAAATGGGCTTCCGGCGAATTTGGAGCCAGCGCTAGACCGCGGTCGATGAGCGACTTCACCTCCTCTAATTCTGCTGGCGCCAAAGGGGAAGCGTTCCAGTGGCGGGATAGCCGACTGCGTGCGAGCTCCGCAGTAACCTCAGCAAAGTTTGGATCGCGTGCCAGCGCCTGTCGGTAAAACGCGTCCGCACGATCGTAGGCCTCCGCGGCGAAACTGTTTTCGGCCTGATGCAACTCATACTCAGCTCTCAAAAAAAGATCGTAAGCTACCGTGTCAGGCCTCCGGACTGACGCCAGACCATGGGATTCGCTTGGCGAAAGGTTCGCTTTCAACGCCTCCGCAATTTCCTTTGAAACTTCGCTCTCAACCCCTAAGACATCCTTAAGGTCACGGTCGTAACTTTTTCCCCAAAGATGCGTATCGGCACGTGCATCGATTAACTCCACGTTCACCCGAACTTTGTCGCCAGCCTTCTGCACCGCCCCCTCGAGAATCGTGGACACGCCGAGCTCTTGCGCGACCGTCTTTAAGTTGTCCGGCTTGCTTTGGTACTTCGCCGTCGAAGTGCGCGAAATAACCTTTAGATCACGCACGGTCGCTAATTTTGTCAGAATCTCATTCTCGATGCCCTCGGCGAAATACACGTTTGCTTTCTCTTCGCTTAAATTTTCAAACGGCAACACGGCAATGCTTTTCTCGGGTGGCGAGGCCGTCGTTGGGTTTCGATGCCAATAGAATGGAAGCGCGAGTGCCAAAGCAGCTACTAACAATACCAGCGCCAGAGCGGTGGGTGATCGTGTCCACCGCTGCCAGGAAGCAGCCGCAGTGGTCCGTTCCAACTCCGCTTCGACTTCCAACTTGTGACGCAGCCCTTTGAGCGCTTGAAGCAGATCGTGCGCGCTGCGATATCGTTCCTCACAGTCTTTGCGCAACGTTTTGCTGATGATCTGCTGAAGCTCAGCCGGAATGTGCGCGACGTAACTCGTGAGCGGCGGTGGCTCTTTCTCAAGAATCGAAGACATTATGTCTTGTGGCGTGTTGCCGGTGAATGGCGCATGCCCGGTTAGCATTTCGTAAAGAACCACGCCGAGACTCCAGATATCGGTTCTTTTATCAATCCCGCCAACTGCGGGACACGCCTGCTCGGGCGACATATAACGGACAGTCCCGAGTATGGACCCGAGATTAGTGTCAGCGGGTGTCATCGATCCTGCCCCGTCTGCCGTAGCCTCGGCGAAGGCGGATTCGGTCAACTTTGCAATCCCAAAGTCGAGCACCTTCACGTATCCGTCCGGCCGAAGCATGATGTTCTCCGGTTTGATGTCGCGGTGGACAATGCCAGCGTTATGGGCGGCCGCGAGCGCGCTCGCCACTTGGGTGGCAATGTCGATGGCTTCGTTCAATGCGATTGGACCGCGCGCGAGACGTTGACGCAGCGTTTCGCCATCGATCAGCTCGCTGGCAATATAAGAGGTCGAGTCGGCTTCACCGATCTCGTGGATCGTGACGATGTTTGGATGATTCAGCGCGGACGCGGTGCGCGCTTCCCGCTTTAGCCGCCCGAGATGTGTCATGTCCGCGGCCAACGACTGTGGCAAGAGCTTTAGACCAACCTTGCGCCCGAGCCGCTCGTCGAGGGCGAGATAGACTACGCCCATGCCGCCGCGGCCCAGCACTGACTCGATCCGATACGGTCCGATCTGCGTCCCGACCAGCGCATCTGGATCGTCGTCGGTCAGTAGCTCCGGCGCGGATACAAATACCGGCGCAGAAATGAAATCGCCCGATTCCTCGTGCGAACAGAGAAGCAGCATCACCTCGCGTCGCAGGGATTCGTCGCCCGCGCAAGCATGATCGATAAATGCCGCACGTTGCTCCGATTGTCGGCGCAATGCGGCACTGAAAATCTCAACGCAGCGTTCCCATTCCTCAGGTCGCATTCCTTTGTCCAGTGAGCCTGCCAAAAAGCCATGCCCGCGCTGCCGTCCAGTCGCGCAATACTGTGTTGACGTGTACTTTCAGGACCTCGGCGATTTCCTGCATCGTTAGGCCGCCAAAATAACGCATTTCCACCACCTGAGCTCTTCGTTGATCAAACGCCGCTAGCTCTTCCAGCGCCTCATCCAGCGCAACCAGCTCGGCGCTGCGCGACTCGGCCGGAACCGCCGCTTCGTCGAGCTTCACCATGACCGCGTCGCCGCCGCGTTTTTGCGCGCGCCGTTTTCGCGCGTGGTGAACCATGATCCGGCGCATGAGCTGCGCAGCGATCGCAAAAAAATGGGCGCGGTTTTGCCAGGGCAGACCCGTTCCTCCGGCCAGTTGCATGTAAGCATCATCGAGCAGCGCCGTGGTTTGCAGCGTGTGTCCCGCTCGCTCGCGACTCATGTAAGCGTGTGCCAGCCGATGCAGCTCCGGTTGAATCAGCGGGATCAGTTTTTCCAAAGCCTTTTCGTCTCCGTTCCGCCAATCGCAGAGGAGCTGCGTCACTTGTTGTTGGGGCGATGTGGGCGGAATCACAAACCTCCTCTGCTTATTCATGCGTTGCCTTCGAGCGGATGCAAGCGGCTGCAAAAAATCTTTCTCTTTA
>DASTZJ010000447.1:0-3264 GCA_035764345.1 Candidatus Udaeobacter sp. | reverse complement strand
GAACACATTCGTGAATATCAGGCCGAGCTGTTCAAGAAGCGCAAGTTGTCGCCGGGCACGGTTACGCAACGATTGGCAGCTCTGCGATTCTTCTACATCAAAACTCTCAAGAAAACCTGGAGCATCGCCGAGACGCCCTATCCGAAAAAAGCGTTTCACCTTCCTTCGATCCTCAGCCGGGAAGAAGTCGCGCGACTTATCGACGCAGCTATGACTCCTTATCATCGCGCTCTGTTGATGACGCTCTACGCCACCGGAGTACGACGCGCTGAGCTGACCCACCTGAAAGTCAACGACATCGATAGCAAACGAATGGTGATTCACGTCCAAGGCGGCAAGGGACGCAAAGATCGGGATGTGATGCTCAGCCCAAAACTGCTCGAGGCACTGCGTGAGCACTGGCGCGGATTACCGCGCAAGCCAAGCGCCTGGCTGTTTCCAGGCAACCGCTGGCATACCGGTGATACGCCGATCGACACCAAGGTGGTCTGGAACGCTTGCAAGGAAGCCGCCCAGCGAGCGGGTCTCCAGAAAGACGTGCACCCACATACGCTGAGGCATTGCTTCGCCACGCATCTACTGGAAGCAGGCGCGGATCTGCGAACCATCCAGATGTTGCTAGGGCATCGCGATCTGGAAGAAACCACCATCTATCTCCATCTCTCTGAACGGCACCTTAGTGCGACCGCGAGTCCTCTGGACTCGCTGGAGCTAAAAGACCGGCCACCACAGGACCAGTAGATGGATCGGCCACCCCTCGAGGTGGCCGATCTGGTCCGAACTGCGGGAGACGCATTCATCGAACGAAGCCGTAAGTGGATCACCTGGAAGCACGTCAAAGTGCTGCTGGCCATTGCGCGGTGTCGCACCGCCGTGCTCGGCGGACATCTCGATGAGTGCACTCGCTGCGGACATCGCGCCATCTCCTACAACTCGTGTAGAAATCGGCACTGCCCGAAGTGTCAGACGGGCGCTCGCGAGCGTTGGCTCGAGAAGCGTCGCAGGGAACTTCTTCCCACGCAGTACGTGCATGTGGTCTTCACGCTTCCTCGCCAGTTAGCCCCACTGACTCTTCAGAATAAGAAGGTCGTCTACGATCTCCTGTTCCGAACCAGTGCAGAAACACTGCGCGAAGTTGCCTGCGATCCCAAACATCTTGGCGCAGAGATTGGCTTCTTCAGCGTGCTGCACACGTGGAGTCAAAAACTCGAACTTCACCCGCACGTACATTGCGTGGTGCCGGCCGGTGGACCCTCTGCCGACCGCACGCGTTGGATCAAACCACGCTACGCGTTCTTTCTTCCTGTCAAGGTGCTCAGCCGCGTTTTTCGCGGCAAGTTCGTTGCGGCACTTAAGCGCGCTTTTCAGGATGGCCAACTCAGCTTCCACGGAGACTTGCAGCCCTTCGCTCAGCCGAAACCCTTTGCTGCATGGCTCAGGCCATTGTTTACAAAGGATTGGGTGGTCTACACGAAACCACCGTTCGGAGGCCCGGATCATGTGCTCCGTTATCTGGGCCGTTACACTCATCGTGTAGCCATCTCCAATCATCGACTGGTCTCCTTTGCTGACGGAAAGGTTACGTTTCGTTGGCGCGATTCAGCCCACAACAACGAACAGAAGTTAATGACTCTGTCGCTCGACGAGTTCCTGCGCCGTTTCCTGTTGCATCTGCTCCCCAAAGGTTTCGTGCGCATCCGGAACTTCGGCCTCCTGGCCAATCGCAGACGTGCCACCACCTTGCCACTTTGCTTTCACTTGCTCGGCTCTGCGCCACAAGACAAGGCAGAGGCATCCATCGCCGGCTCCAGTGATGCTTGGCTTTGCCCCAAATGTGGTGGACCGATGCTGCTCATCGAAAGGTTTACAGCTGCGCAGCTCCAGCTCCGTTCTCCGCCGACCCAGGAGGCCGTCGCCGCATGAGACGACTACCAACATCACAAAATCTTTGCGTGCTTCCGCTCGCTAACTCTCTTTGTGTCTTCCTGTCCGACCAATCTCTTTTTCCTACTCCCCAAGGTCATCCTCACCGCACCACACTTGCGCTTTCAGCAGCGCTTCTTCTCTCCCGGTTGGGTCTTTGCTTTCCCGCATCTCTCCGGGGCCAACGTCAAACCTACTTTCCCTCAATTGAATTTGCATAACACCCGCGTCCGCCGCAACCTCGAGCGGCTTCCTTCAAGTCGCTGTATCGAAAGCGCGCAACCACACCATGCCCCTGCTTGCATCTTGCCTACTCGCGCTTCCGATACAGCACTAAGACTTCAGAGGACTAATCCTGTCAGGAGGCCGGATAACTTCCGTTCGAGACGGCAAGTGGAGTCACTTCAACCGATAGCGCGTTTTTCGTCCAGCTGGATTACTTCCGAGTGCGACCTTGAAGGCCGAGCTGTAAATATCGCAACGTATTTCAATTCGGCAGGTTGTGCTTCTTCAAGAATGCGGCATAGCGCGGGTCGCTGCGTAAGTTCTTTAGCAGCGGCTCCAAACTCGTGTAAGCAACGTTCCCTTCGCGTTGAGCATAGGCCCGGTCGCTGCCGCGGACTCGTCGGTCACGTCCAGCGCGAAGAGCTTGATCTGGTCACCGCGCGACCCGGACCACGAGAACTGCCCGTCACTCCGCGACGAACCTTCTAGGCGGCAACCGCGGATTTGCCAGGCTGTTCAAGTACGCCTAATTGATAAGTCGAAATGAGTGTCCAATTCAGCCGCTATTCGGCGCCGTTTGCAACGGCGGTTAGTCTTCATTGGGCAACAGTCTTGTGTACAACTCCACGGCTGTACCCTGACTCGCCGGCAATTTCGCGTACATAGGCGAGAATCCAAGCGAGATCACAAGCAGCTGGCATCGCACACTGTCAAAATCGGCCGATTTTTACGCGCTGCTCACAATGGAATGCCCGCATTGAGGGCGAAGCACGTAGCACTGGGACTCGGGGGGAGACTTCCTACACGGCTGAAGCACACTGTCATCGCATCAAAAAACATCTGATCTCGGAACCCTGCACAAGCTGCTCGACGGCCACACAGAATGAGCGAGTTACAAGCCGGCGTCCGTCGGGGATTTTGGAACCCCTTGAGTACCAAGGCAAACTCTTCAGATTCTCCGATGCTTCTTTGAAAATTTCCTGAGCTGCCCAACACCCTTGTGCTCGGTAAGTCTTAGTGCTGTATCGGAAGCGCGAGTAGGCAAGATGCAAGCAGGGGCATGGTGTGGTTGCGCGCTTTCGATACAGCGACTTGAAGGAAGCCGCTCGAGGTTGC
>DASTZJ010000446.1:0-2062 GCA_035764345.1 Candidatus Udaeobacter sp. | reverse complement strand
GAAACCGATGAGAGCAAACTGGAGGAAGCGCAGCGCGATCTCGAGCGCCAGCTTTCGGATGAACAGTCGCGCCTTAATCAGTTAATGAACCGCGACGCTTTCGCGCCGCTGAGTGTGCCGGGGACGGCAAGCGTTCAAATGCCGCAACTCTCGCCAACTTCGCTTCGACCATTGGTCCTCACACATAGACCGGAAGTCAAAATGGCGGAAGCAAAGATCGACGTGGAAAAATGGAAACTTCAGCTCGCGCGTCGCGAGTGGATTCCCGACCCGGCGCTGATTGTGAAGGCAGAGCGTTACAATGACGCTGGGCAAGCAGTGAGCGAAGTGGATGCCGGCGTTTCCTTTCCACTGCCGTGGGTTAATTTCAGAAAATACTCGGCTGGAGTTCGCGAGGCCGGCGAAAATCTTGGCGCAGCCGAATACGGCTTGGATCGCTCGCAAAAAGAAGCGCTGCGACTGTTGCGCGATCAGCTTCAGAAAATCGAGACGTTTCATCATCACGTCGAATTGTTCCGCGACAAGCTTGTGCCGCAGGCGCAACAGGCCTTTGAAGCGAACCGGCTCGCCTACGAATCGGGCAAAGCGTCGTTTCTCGACTGGATCACGGCTCAGCGCACCCTCCGCGACATCGAAGCGACGGCTCGCATGCACCTGACCGATTACCAGGTCGCCGTCGCGGAACTGGAAGCAATCATTGGCGCGCAGCTTTATCCGCTGCCCGCCGATCCACCTGAACCGAAAGCCAAACGAAAATGAGACCGCGAAAATTTTTCAACAAAATCATTCCTCTGGTCGCGCTGCTGAGTCTGCTCGGTATGGCTTCGTGCTCGAAAGGGCCGACGGCCAAGGACAGCAACATCGATTACTGGACCTGCACCATGCATCCGTCGGTGCATTCAAAGGATCCCGGAAAATGTCCTATCTGCTCGATGGATCTCGTGCCGGTGATGAAACGCAGCGCAACCCCGGCAAGTTCTAGCAAAAACGCGCCTCACCACGATCACGCGGCAATGCTAGCGGGAAAGCCGACCGGGGGCGGCGAGATGCAAGGCATGCCCGGGATGCCTGGCATGAAAGGAGGCGCGGAGAGCAAAGCGCCTCAAACAAGCGAGTTCATCGTGCCAGTTGAGCGCCAGCAGCAGATCGGCGTGACCTACGCGAAAGTTGAACGCAAACCGCTTACGCACACGATCCGTTCGGTCGGCTTGATCGTGCCCGACAGAAGTCGCAACTGGCAGTTCGTCTCCCGCGTCGATGGCTACGTACAAAAGCTGAACGTCACGTCGCCGGGCCAGGTCGTCGAAAAAGACGCGCCGCTCCTGTCGATCTACAGCCCGGATCTGCTCACCAGTGAGCGCGAGTTCGTCGAGCTGCTGCGCATGCGCGATGAGGCGAAGACCAAAGACGCGCGCGAAACGCCGCAGCGCCTGATCGAATCAGCCAAACGCCGGCTGCAACTTTGGAACGTCACGGAGCAACAGATTGCCGAGCTGGAAAGAACACGCAAAGCCTCCGACACGCTCACTTTGCTCTCGCCGTTTCGCGGCGTGGTGCAATCGGTGCCTGTCGAACAGGGGAAGAGCGTCAAAGTGGGCGACATGCTGGTCGAAGTCGCCGATCTCAGCCTCGTCTGGATGTGGGCGGAATTTTACGAAAACGAATTGTCGATGCTTCAAGTCGGGCAAAAGCTCGCCATCACCGCGAAGTCGTATCCTGGCCAAAACTTCGACGGCACGATTGCCCTGATCGATCCATTCATCAACGAAACAAAACGCACGGCCAAAGTGCGCATCGACATTCCCAACGCGGATTTCAAGCTGCGGCCCGGTATGTACGTGAATGCCGAACTGGCGATGGACATGGGCGAAGCGCTCACTGTCCCAGTGAGCGCCATCATGCCGACGGGCGAGCGTAACGTCGTCTTTATCGATAAAGGCGAGGGAAAATTGGAGCCGCGCATTGTTCAGTTAGGCGCGAAATACGGCGACATCTACGAGGTGCAAAGCGGCCTGCAGGAGGGCGAGCGTGTTGTCTCCAGTGCGAACTTTCTGATCGATGC
>DASTZJ010000445.1:0-2197 GCA_035764345.1 Candidatus Udaeobacter sp. | reverse complement strand
ACTGGCCCATTGATTCGTTGCTAAGCGAGCGAGCGACTAAAGCGTCGCTGCTACAAGTTTCAGGTTCTCAGTCGCGGCCTTACTCTCGCTAGTCCCAGGCAGAACCATCTCGACGCAGTACATTCGGTCCTCCCTGTTGTTAGCATAAAACAGCGTCGCCTTATCTGTCTGGATGCTCTTCAATGAACGCGTCAGCGTGTTTTGGTTCTGGGCGGGCGCACGCATTGCAAGGGCACTAAGACCGATAACAGCCACCGTTACCAGCATTGCCGCGACCAAGCGTATGGTTTGTGCTTGGAGGTTCTTCATAAGTCGCTACGCTTACAGGCGATGTGAATAAGTGTCAACTAGAAAAACCAAAAATTTTATACTGGCATTTGAGGCAGTCTCGGTCAAGTTCGTGGCACGCCTGAAATATCTGTGAGGTTTTCACCTATCTGTTAAGGGTGGACAGCTCTGCCGTTAGGGATTGAAAGTAACTACCGAGACGTAATGAAAAGTGCCAAGTAGATGCGAAGGGTAGAGCACGGGTGAATTGCGAGGGAGGTAGAACGCGTCCCTCTTTAACGGCTCGGCAATTGCAGCATCACCGCCTGACTTGATTTTGAACGACCCATTCTCACCACGTGAGAAATTTGTGCTTTCGTCATCTTCCAGTGTCTTCAAACAAAGCGACCGACCCAGGTTGGAATGCGGCCTCGGTGCACTGGGGTGACTCAACACCTTGGCAGGACCGCAGAAAATCTAGTCAAAAGACAACACGGGAAACAATTGAAATACTGGACCTGTTTGCTTCTCTCCGCTTCCCAACTGTAAAGCTCTTGCTTCATACAAAAACAATCGCCGAAGGCTCCGTGCTATTGAGGCGGACAGGCAAAAGCGAGCACGGACCAAGTCCCCAAAAGACCTGTACTAAACGTTACTTCGGCGCGAGCGAAGTGACGATGGCTTCAAAACGCGGGTCACCTCGCAGCGGATCCCAAAGCGGATTGAGACGCAAATGACCGTACGTGACATGGCTTCCTGGCAGCGCAGCAGCTTCCGTCAATCGCTCGATTGCTTGGTCTTTGTCTCCTGTCCACGCATAAATAACGGCCAGATATTGAATCAACATCGCACCCTCAAGGGCATTCTTGCTGACCGGCATCAGTTCGACAGCGCGCTTGCCCTCGCGAATGGCATCCTGCCGATTACCCAGCGTAGCATCGAGTACACCGAGGACGCAGAGCGCTTCTGGATAATCGGGTTGGTCGCGCACGATTCGCCCGATCTGCTCGCGCGCTTTCTTGAACGCTGTGCGGGCTGCCAATTCATCGCCGCTGAGCCGAGCAGCAAGGCCTTCGCACCAACCGTTAGGGAAGGGAATATTTTCGTCGTAGCAGCCATCGGCAGGCATGGCGGCGAGTGCGCGCTTGACTTCGACGGGGTCGCGCTCGCGTAAGGCCAGGTAAAGCCAGTGATCAACGAGAACAGGCGCAACACTTGGGTCCTCGGACAAAATCGCGTGAATTGTGGAATGCAGCGGTTTTGTATTTGCTTGCGACTGAACATCGACCCAGGCTCGCCGCACGCGGCTAGGAACATCTTTTGGTGCTATCGCGAGCGCGCGATCGAGCGTGGCAGCCATTTCGTTATAGCGGCGCAAGCATTCGTAAGTAAGCGAGATTTGCTGGAGTATGGAAAAATCACGCGGGTCCAACTCCAGCGCCTTCTTCATCTCCTCCAGGGATTTTTCCCAATGCCCTTGTCGCCGGTCGATGTAGCCGGCTAGAAGACGAATTCGAGATTCGTTCGGCAGCGTACGCTCTGCAACAGCGAGTTGTTCTCGTGCGCGGCCGTAATCGCGGTACGCCCAGTACAGGTGCTGAGCAAACGCCAGGTGTCCCTCGCCCGACTCCGGGCGCAGCCTGCGAATCGATTGAATCGCCGTTTCGGCTAAGTTAATGCGCGCGTCTGTGTGATCGAAACCAAGGAAATAAATCCGATCATGCGCCCCTGCCAGCTCACCGTAGGCCAGGAAGAACAAAGGGTCGCGCGCGACAGCCTGATCAAGCAACTGCACAGCTTGGAACAAATCTTCTTTAGCCCGCATGCTGAATGATATGCCATTGATTAGGGCTTTCGCTCGCAGATAGGAATCATACGCAATAAGATCTGTGGTCGGTGGCTCTTGAATGGCTGTTTTTTCAGCGGATGA
>DASTZJ010000444.1:0-6275 GCA_035764345.1 Candidatus Udaeobacter sp. | reverse complement strand
AGAAAACGCTCCCACTCATACTCATCCCATATCCTTTCGGGCTCGCCCTCGTAGCCGGCCATAACAAGACTAAACGCGAGCTTGCCTCTGCGTGCAAAATGTTTTGGCGTAGCCACCGCCTTGCGGGCGGTCCTGGGTAACGCTACCTTGACGGCCCTCGGGGCCGTGGCTACAGCGTACGCGCGAGGGTTTCGCGCTGCGTTTGCAACCGTAACTGCCCGCATGCGGCATCGATGTCATGGCCTTTCTCGCGACGCAATGTCGTCGGAATCCCATGCGCCCGTAAGATCGACAGAAATTTTTGCTGACGCTTTTCTGAAGGTCGCGTCCAGGGCAGACCGGACACGCTATTGTACGGAATCAAATTCACTTTTGCCGAAAGTCGGTGTGCGTGGCGAGAAAGGAGACGGGCCTGTTCGTCAGAATCGTTCACGTCTGCGATCAAGATGTATTCGAACGTGAGGCGCTGCTTCTTGTGAGCATTGTAGTAGTCGCAGGCCGAAAGCAATGTCTCGATGTTGTACCGGCGATTGATCGGCATGATCCGATTGCGAACTTTGTCAGTGGCACCGTGCAGAGAGACGGCCAGCCGAATTTGCAAGGCTTCTTCAGCTAGTTTGCGAATCTGCGGTGCCAGCCCGCTGGTTGAAATCGTGATGTGGCGGGCACCGATGCCGAGACCCCACTCCGCGTTTATAATCCGAATCGCACGCAGCACGTTCTCGAGGTTGGCGAGCGGCTCGCCCATCCCCATGAACACTATGTTGTCGATTTTCTCTGCAGTCGCACGCTCAACTGCGATGAGCTGGTCGACAATTTCGCTTGCGCTCAGATTGCGCGAGAAGCCTTCCAAACCACTCGCGCAGAATTTGCAGCCGTAGGCGCATCCCACTTGGGTCGAGACACAGATCGTCCGACGGTCCGATCTCCCACCGTAGAGGGCTAGCGACGCGGGAATCAAAACAGATTCGATCAAATTTCCGTCAGCCAGACGAAAAAGAAATTTACGTGTCGTATCGCGCGCACCGAGCACGCGCATAAGGTCAATCTTGCCAAACGAAAATGTGTCCAAAAGCCAGCTGCGCAAGGGTCGCGGCAAATCAGTCATTTTGTCGATCGCGTCGACACGCTTTTTGTAAAGCCAGTCGGTGATCTGACCCGCGCGATATGAGAGTTCCCCCAGGTTGCGAAGCCGGTCCTGAAGCTCGCTAAAAACGAGAGATTTGATATCGGTTTTGCCGGCGCTCTCCACTACAAAATCTATCGGACACCGCGGCTTGCATCAAACATGTCCCGAGCTAGGTTCGCTGCCGTGAGCGAACGCTTTGCACTGCGCGCGGTTCTGCTTCTGGCGATCGCATCGCTGCTCGCCGCCTGTGCATCGTCCGAGGATACGATGGGCGGTGACTCGGTCTCCCAGTCTGCCACGTCTGGCACACCTGTTCCCGGGGAAAAAATATCCGACGAGGGAAAGTTTACCCCGGGCGGCCCTGGGGCGAGCGGAAGCGTGCACTGGTAATAAACGCCGTTGGGTCGCATTCTGGGACGGACGTCGGCGTAGCCGTCGAAAGAACATGAGCCGAAAGGCTTTCGGCATCATTTCCTGGCAGAGATTTCTGCTTGATCGCGCAGAAGCACAGAGAACACTCAGCGACGATGACCCACAGAACGCGCTCGCCATTCACTCTTGGTTGGGAGGCCGCGCGCGCCAACGCACTACCAGCGTTAATTATTCAGGTGCTGATGCTAATGTTGCTCGCGGCCTTTTACACGAGTCAGGCAGCGTTCGCGATCCTCTCGCAGCTGGCCGAACTCAAGCGCACAGGCGGCATCCTGTTTGTCATCTTTGCATCCGTGACGGCGGGGGCGATTATTCCGGAGTTGTTCCTGATTCTTTTCATTCAGAAAGGACGCCCTAGTCGTCGGAATCTTCGTAATCTGCTATTTACCGTGCCCGTATGGGGACTCGACGGAATGCTTGTCGATCTCTTGTACCGAAGTGAAGCGGCATTGTTTGGAGACATCGCAACACTGCCGGTAGTTACGGCGAAAATTTTCGTCGATCAGTTTGGGTACAATCCCCTTTTTGCGGCACCGTTTGGTGTGCTCACCTACGAATGGAAAAATAGCGGTATTTCGTTGCAGCCGATTCGCGATCTTTTCACATGGAAACACTACCGCGACAAAATCATTCCGACCTTGCTCGCAACCTGGGCGGTCTGGATTCCGCTGATGGCAATCATCTATTCCCTGCCGCTTGCCCTCCAATTTCCATTATTCGGGCTGGCGCTTACTTTTTGGGTGTTGCTTCTCACTTACATGACGAATCGCTTCGCTGGGAGAATTGAAGCCGATGCGCCGCTCGCCCTGGCTACTGCCAAAGTTAAATAGTCAAAAAGTTACAATGTTAAAAGAAACACCGACGAAACAATCCACGCACGGCCCGGTCGCTATTTTAACAATTTAACTCTTTTAACCTTTTAACGTTCCGCGAAATAACGCAATGCTTCGTAAACGCCCGCGCCGTGTTCTTTCTGCGCCACGTAACCGCCTGCGTTGCGCACGGCGCTTTGCACCTCGGCGATTGCGTTCGCGGGGCAGGATGGCATCGCAGCAACTTTTCCATCCAACATTGAGACATCGTTGTGATGATCCCCGGCCGCGAAGATGTTGTCGCGCGGCACTCCGATCAAGCGTGCCAACTCAGCAAGCGCCGCGCCTTTGTGATAATCGGTATGACAAAAACGGAGGTAAATGCCGTTCCGCTGGAAATCAAACTTAGGATGCCCGCCTCGTGCCTGCTCGATAAAGTTGGCAATGTGTTCCATTTCTTCCTCGTTTTCGGCGGCAAGACCTTCGAGGCGATCGGAATCGTAAATGAGACGCGCCTTTGTTTCTTGAGTAACGAAGTCGACTACCTCAGCGAGGACTGGCTGGGCTGAAGAGAACAACTCGGCGTGATCGCGCGCACAGCGATTGTTCCAGTCGCCGAAGGGCTCCCATTTCTCCCCGTTTCCGCTTGGACGAAAGACATCGCGCTCGGTTGTCAGAATGAAATCCGGACGGATCTGGAATTCAAAATTGGCAAGCCCAGATTCGAGCAGATCGACCGAGCGGCCGGTGTTGATTGCCCAGATCGCACCTGCATCTTGCAGCTCACGAATCAATTCCATGCACTGCCGATCCAGCGCCGGTTCGCCAACGTGTGAGACGAGCGTGCCGTCGAAATCGATGCTGAGCAATTGGATTCGTGAAGACATCCAATTAACTTAGGAATTGATTTCCGACATGCAATGCGTCGATTAGAAGCGCGGCCACCATTGGGAACCAAGATCGATAATGAAATCGGCTTACGAACTGGCGATGGAGCGGCTTGAGAAAGCGTCACCATCCATCTCGCTTACCGACGATCAGAAAAAAGAAATCGCAGAAGTCGATTCCGTTTATCGGGCGAAAATCGCTGAGAGAGAAGTCTTCTTGAAGGATCAAATTCGCAAGGCGCAAATCGCCGGCAATCTCGAAGAAGTGCAATCACTCGAGAAGCAGCTTGCCTCGGAAATGC
The DNA here is from genome assembly GCA_035764345.1 of Candidatus Udaeobacter sp. Lineage (GTDB taxonomy): Bacteria > Verrucomicrobiota > Verrucomicrobiia > Chthoniobacterales > UBA10450 > Udaeobacter. The sequence continues at coordinate 2,713 of DASTZJ010000444.1, read as the reverse complement.
GCCGGTTGCAGGAAGAGTGCGAAGCCAAGAAGGAAAAGTTGCGCGCGAGCTTTGCCGAGTCGTAGTAGGCGCGCTTGCGTCAAGCGTCCAATCTGCCTATTTGGATTCGGCGTTTGACACAAACGCCGCTACACCCGTGCGGTTAGATCCACCACGTTTCGGCAGATCGGGATCCAGAAAGCCGAGCATATGCGCGCGCTTGATTGTACGAACGCCTTCCTGTTTTTGCAGCTCTTCGATCGTTTGATGAAATTTTTCCATCTTCGTCCAATGCACTTTGGGCCGGAAATGGTGCTCGGCATGGTAACCGTTGTAGAAAAACAGCCAGTTGTAGATTTTCCCGTAACTGCTTACGCCCCAAGCGATCGGTTTATCCGGATTCGCTCCATAATGCCGATAGTAACCGTTGAGATAACTGAAGCAGTGGCCGAGGTACCAGAACGGTAGGAAGTAAAAAATCACATAGCGCCAGTTGAACAGAAACATCACGAAAAGCGCGGTCGCGAACGCTGCCAGTTCGACGTTACCCCAGAAAAGGTCGCCATTCTTGCGTTTGCGCAGTTCTCTGCGAATTGCTCCGACATCGTCGCGAAAGAAACTCAGAAATACGTAGCTCCACGGATTTTCCGCCCCGCCGTCATGACCGTGACGATAGATTGATAACCAATCAACGGTATCGCCGTTTTCGTCCTGGCGATCGGAATTCCCCTTGTGATGCTGCATGTGCACGGCGTCGTACATCGTCTGCGAGAAGCAGCAAGCGATGGATTGTGTAACTCCAAAAAGGCGATTCAGAGTCTTGCAGCCGAAGAACGGATTGTGAATGAAGTTGTGCCCTACTCCGTTGATGTTCGCATTGACCATCAGCGAATAAATGAACCCGAGAATTAGCATCACCCACAACGGCGCCTGCGGATAGATGAAAAACAGTCCAACGAAATAAGTCAGATGAAATAGGCCGGCCAACGCTGGGATGGCATCCCAGCGAGTATGCGCGAACAACCTCGAGTTTGTTATTGGCCGTTCTATTCGAATAACCTCTGTATTCATTTGAGAAATCGGGGTACCGAAACTTCGCTACAGAAAAGTTGATTGGCAAGTTTTGAAGATTGCCAAGGCCGTTCCCCCACGCCTAAGTTACCCGCTCCATGTTCGCGCTCCAACCGGAATTAAAAATTTTCAGCGGCTCTGCTAATCGCGACTTGGCCGAGCGCATTTGCAAATACGTGGGTGTGCCGCTAGGCCAGGCAACAATCAGCTCGTTTCCTGATGGCGAGACTTACGTAAGAATCGAGGAAAACATACGCGGTCACGACGTTTTCATTATTCAACCAACCTGCCCGCCTACTAACCAGCATCTTATGGAGTTGCTTATCATGGTTGACGCTGCACGGCGCGCTAGCGCGGATCGGATCACAGCGGTGATTCCATTCTTCGGATACGCCCGCCAGGACCGCAAAGACCAGCCACGCGTCCCGATTACAGCCAAACTGGTGGCGAATTTGCTCCATGCCGCCGGGGTGAGTCGCGTCCTGACGATGGATTTGCACGCACAACAGGTGCAGGGGTTCTTCGATATTCCAGTGGATCACCTTTATTCGCTGCCCGTGTTGATCAAATATCTGCGACAACAGCTCACCGGGAAAACGACAGTTGTTTCTCCGGATTTAGGCGGACTCAAGATGGCTTCGGCCTACGCAGAAGCATTGCATGCGAATCTCGCGATTGTGGCGAAGGAACGCCGAAGTGCCACCGAGACCGAGGCGCTATATCTCATTGGTGAAGTAGAGAGGCGGGATGTTTTATTGGTGGATGACCTTACAGAGACGGCTGGAACGCTGACTTCCGCCGCCGAGCTATTGAAAAAACGTGGCGCGCAGAAAATTTACGCTGGCGTCTCGCATGCTGTTCTGGTCGATATCGCAATCGAGCGTTTGCAAAAGTCTCAAATTGCGGAATTAGTAACGACCAACAGCACGCCTGTGCGCGCCGTGAAAGGTTTTAAAACCACGGTGCTATGCGTTTCCGAGCTTCTCGGCGAAGGCATCAAGCGGATCCATAATGACGAGTCGGTTTCGTCGCTGTTTAACATAGAGAACGGAACAAATGGCAAAACAGGTTAAATTAAAGGCAGAGCCGCGGACCAACGTGGGCCGCTCGGGCGTACGCAAGCTACGAGCCCGCGGAATTATTCCGGCCGTCATTTACGGGGGAAAAGTTAAACCGCAGGCCTTGCAAGTCGCCGCCCGGGACATCAATGCAATGATGAGTCACGCCTCAGGCGAAAACGTCCTAGTCGACCTCGAGATCACGGGCGAAAAAGCGAACCTGGCCGCACTGGTACAGGAAGTGCAACATTCGCCAGTGGGAGGAGAGATTGTCCATGTCGATTTTCATGCCATTTCCATGGATGAAACCATCCAGGCGGAAGTCCCTCTCGAACCGACTGGCACTCCTGTCGGCGTTAAGACTTTCGGCGGACTGCTTGAGCAGAGCCTGCGGGCGCTAGCCATTGAGTGTTTGCCTCGTGATTTGCCAGATCGAATTACTGTAGATGTCTCGCAATTAAATATCGGCGATTCCATCCACGTGCGCGACATTCAAATGCCGTCCGGCGTCACGGCCAAGGTGCCATTAGATTTGACCGCTTTTTCCGTTCTGGCTCCAGTTGTCGAAGAAGAACCTGTTGCTGTTGAGGCTGAAGCTGCGGCCG
>DASTZJ010000443.1:0-6801 GCA_035764345.1 Candidatus Udaeobacter sp. | reverse complement strand
AGCGCAGTAAGTCCGGCCAGCGGGAGAGAGGCGGCTTGCTCAAACGAGACGTTCGGCGGCTTCGAGGCCAATGCTCGTTCGAAAGTGCATGCATACTCGGCCAGAGCGCCGCGAGAGATGCCGAACACTTCGTCGCCCGGTTTGAATTGCGTCACGTTTTTGCCGACCGCTTCCACCTGGCCGGCGATGTCCTGGCCAAGGCGCGTGTCCCTTGGTTTGCGCAACCCGAAGATCAAGCGACCAAGCCACGAATCGCGAATCACGTACGCATCAAATGCATTGAGAGATGCCGCCCGAACTTTAATCAAGACCTGGTTGTCAGCCGGCACGGGCTTCTCAACGTCGTCAAGCTTCACGACATCGGGTGAACCGTACTCACAGTAACGAATTGCTTTCATCGGATTAATTGGAACTGCGGTGTTGCGATCGCTCTCGTTGGTCGACCTCCAGTAAGCGACGAACCCGACCAGGAACGCCAATATCAACACGAGCAAGATCGCGCGAATACTCCACTTTAGAACACGCTTTAGCTTCATCGGGCTAACGACGCTTGCTCGTTCCAACGTTGCACGTTCACGCCTTTCACAAGGAGCCACAGGCCCAGCGATCCTTCGCCAATGAGCGCCACGTTCATCATGAACGGTACGAGACGCGGTCCGAAGGACGGTGTCAGGAAGTTAGCAAAAGAGGCGATCACGTAACACGTTCCACCGATTGCCAGGAGTACGCCCAATATGCGGGGCAGGAACGTCGATCGCGCAACAAGGTATCCGATCGAGATGCACTGAATTCCAAAAAATACCATGCCGATGGGAAAGACCTGCATCTGAAGCTTCAGAGCGGCCAGTGACATCGCTTGTAACTGACTCGTTGTGAACGCAGTCAGGTACTGATCACCATGCAACAAAAGCAAAGGCGCGAGATGGATGACCCACGAGGCGCCTCCGATCGCGACGCCTGCCAGGCCAAAGAACGCCCCCAGCAGTGACAGACTTCTACTGACGGGTTTCAGCACGTAGTAGATGAAGATTGTCATTCCCACATAGGACAAGCCACTAATAAGGTCGGCGGCAAATCCGACACGAAACAATGATTCCTTTGCCAGAATGTTGGCCGCCGTAGCCGTGGCGTCGTTGGCCACGATGAGTGGAGCCCCGGCGACGAAGCCCACGATGCCCGCTACGATGCAGAGCCACCACAAACCGCCGGCGGCTCTGGCTTTAGAGAGCGACGACTCTTCTAAAATAGGTCTCGTCATTAGCGTTGTGCTCACGGTCTATATCTTGTTAGGCGTTTGCGGGCCTACCCGACGCCGCGATGGAATCCACTTGAGGAACTGACACCTTCGCTCCTTTGATCAAGAGCCACAGCATGATTGCGAGTTCGCCAAATAGGACGGGCTGCGCAAGGCGAAAGGCAGTTTCGTAGTAAGGTGGAAAGAATAACGCAGTGACACTCAGGGCCAGCCAGCCGAAACAATTGATCATGAGCCAAACGCCGAGCACGCGTGGCAGGAAACCGGAGCGGAAAACCAGCAGCCCAAAGGGAAAGAGCCACAAGCCCCAGAAGATCTCGTTGATGAAGTGCCCATGACTGTGCAAACGGAGGAACAACATCGCGAGCGCATCGCGCTGGGGTTTGTCGAACACGGTGAGGAATTCAGCGCCGCGGAACAGGATGAGGGCGGCGATGTTGTTGAGCGCGTTCAAGAACCCCACGCCGGCGGATACCAGAACAAAGGCAACCATCAGCCAGGCCCATGTTCTGTTGACGTCGCGAAGCAGGCGGTAGAGTGCGAAGCCGAGGCAGATGAAAATGACCTGCCCGAGGAGTTCAGCGAGGGTCGAAAGACGAAACATGGTTTCGTGAGCCAGTATGTTATCGGCAGTTGCTGTGGCATTCCCACTTACGATCAGTTTGCTGGGAACGTAGATCAGACTGAAAGGGGCCATGAGTGCCATTGATAAGTACACGGCGCCGGCGATGCGTGCGGCTTTATTTGTTGGGTGCATAGGTGCTCTCTTTTTCTCAGATAGGTCCTCGATAGCGGCGTTGGCGCACTGCTATGGCCACAAATGCAGCAGCGAATGCCAGTCCAATCCAGAGACCCGGCGTGGTCAGGTATCTTCCAGGTGTGAGTTGAGCAAGTGAATCAATTGCAACGCCGTGGTGCGGCTGGAAGGCGAAAGCTGTGTCGCCGGCGCCAAAGAGGCGATCTTTCAACATCGAGGCGAAATGCGAAGTGTTGAACGCAAACTTCTCGAGAACCCCGATTGCAAGAAGCGGTAACACCGCCCAGAGAAATGTTGCGCGCCGCGCCAATCCTGAAATCAGGAGTGCCCAGCCGTAGATCGGCGCATGCCAGAGCGCGATCACGATCAGGCTGTACAGCAGTATCAGCGATTGTTGGAACAAGTTGAAACGTGTCCACGTCGTCGCGGCCAGGCCGCTCGACAGCAAGACTGCGCTGCTCCATAGCAGCATGAGGAGCTGCACAAGAACGATGATGGTAAAAATGATCAGTGGCAGAATTACAAGCGGAATGCTGGCCTTCGAGAGAACGGTCGTGAGGTCCGAAACCGGCAGCGATTTCCAGAACAGAATGCTGCGATCACGGCGTTCGCTGTGCAACGCGTCGAGGCAATAGAACACACCAACGATGAACGCGGTGAAGATTAACATCATCGCGGCTACATCATACGGCATTCCGATCATAGCTCGCTGGTGTGCTGGATCGAGCAACAGCACGCCTTGTCTGCGCTCTGGCATGCCGACGGTGCTAATCAAGAAGCCGAACAGCACCACCACGGCGACAATCAATGGCGCGACGTAGATCGAACGGTTCTCCCACAACTCGCGCCGCACCGACCAATACATTGGTTGTGTCGCAGTTATGTTGTAGCCGGGGTTGCTGACCCCGGTAGATTCAGGTGTGTTAGGCGATGAGGTATTCATCTGGCTGCTTCTTCTTGGGGCGTCGGTAGCTCGTCCGAAAGTTGCTGTGGCTCGCGGGCATTGTTAGACATCACGGCCACGAACAAGTCGGCGATGCTGGGCCTGCGTACTTCGCCAAACGCAGCGAGTTGGTCGCGGTCCACATGATCGAACAGCAGAACGCTGCGACCAAAGACGGGGCGCTCGTGAATCGGCTTAAGCGCGCGTGCTGCCGCGACATGCTCGGGATTCACCATCACTTCCAGATAACGCGACTCAAATTCTTCCATGCTGCATTGGAGGACGATCCGGCCGCGGTTGATGAACATGAGATCGGTAAGGACGTCCTGGACCTCTTCGATCTGGTGTGTGGTTACGACGATCGTGCGGGTGCGATCGAAGTAATCGTTCAGCAGTGACTCGTAGAATTGTTTGCGGTAAAGGATGTCCAGGCCAAGCGTCGGTTCGTCCAGCACCAGCAATTTCGCGTCGATGGCCATGACGACCGCGAGGTGGAGTTGTGCCACCATGCCTTTTGATAATTCCCTGACCTTGCTCGTACGCTTGATCGCAGTCTTGGCCAGAAAACCCTCTGCTTTCGCGCGATCAAATCGCGGATGAACGCCTGCGACGTAGTCGAGCAACTGCGTAACGCGAATCCAACGCGGGAGGACGGCGACATCAGCAATGAAAGAGACATCTTGCATAAGGTGGTCGCGCTCGGTCCACGGGTCGCGTCCCAGTACCTTCAGTTCGCCCTCGTATGAAGTGAGGCCGAGAATTGCATTGAGCGCGGTAGTTTTGCCTGCGCCGTTGGGACCGACGAGGCCCAGGATGCGCCCTTCTTCAACGCGCAAATCGATGCCGTCGAGCGCGACAGTCGTGCCAAAAGTCTTGCGGAGACCGCGTGCTTCTATCGTTGCCATAACTTTAGCGGCTCTCCTTTCTATGTGAGTTGCGAGCTGCGGCGTCGAGCAGTTCTTTTGGATTCAGTCCGAGCCGTTGAATGGTTGCGTGAACCCTGGGCCAATGCTCGGAAAGAAACTTCTGACGCTCGCCTTTGAGCAGTAATTTGTGCGCCCCGGCTTTGACGAACATGCCCAGGCCGCGCCGCTTCTCGACCAGTTCCTCGTCCACCAGTTCTTGGTAGGCCTTTAGAACGGTGAGGGGATTGACTCGATATTCTGCGGCGACATTGCGCACCGAGGGCAGGGGATCGCCTTCTTTGAGAACGCCGTCGAGTATCATATGGACGACACGGTCGCGAAGCTGGCGATAAATCGGCTGATTGTCATTCCATTCACGATTCATCCTGTGCTCCAAACGCCCTTGGCGACAAGACCCCGCGCCGCCCCGCTGATTGCCCGCTCTGCCTCATATGGTGATATAGTCAACTATAACACCAGATCACGTGCAAGCTTTTTTTTAGAAATTTTTGCGGACAGTTTTATGGGCCTGAATAAGGGCCAGCCATTGTGACGACCAATCTTTTCGCCAGGAAGTTTCCGAGCGGCCACGCGGGTGTTGGGCGCCTCTCCCTTTCGAAGGGAAAGGGGGAGGTGAGGGTTGATCCACAGCACACTCGCTCCAACTCGCCTTTTGTGAGGAGAGAGGCGAGAGAGCCGACGCCCAAATAGCGTTAGCGAATGGTCACCAGCGTCATTTTGCCAGCACCTTACGCGGCGAATAGTCCGTTAGATACAAGGTGCGATCCTCGATCTCTCCCACGAGCGGTCCGTTAATTTCGCCCGTCTCCTTCTTGATCTTAATCCATTCCTGATCGTGCAGGAATCTTTCCCACCGATCAGTCATGGTTTCTTTGTCGGGCCATTCGAGCAGATAAATGAACTCGGTCCGATTGTCTTTTTTCGATTCCCAGGTGGCAACTATCTTGAAATCGTATTTCGCCATTATCCGCATGGCGTGATCTCGAAACCGGTCATGAAACGCTTTTTTATTGCCATCAAATATTTCGTAGATCCGTAGCTGATGAATCACATTTTGTTGTTCGCCGGCGATCGTCAAAGAACGCTGCGGAACAATGACGCCAACCGTCAGAATCACGATTGAGGCAATCAGTATTCTGCATTTCTGTGCTGTAGGGCTACGGGTCATAGTTTCTTTGAATCTTTGTTTAATCTCATCCTTCATAGTTGAAACTAATTCGCTAGGCTGAGTGTTCGCTTTGCCGTGCTCATGGAGATTTTCAAAATGCGACGAGGTGGTCGGGCGGATGCGCGTGGCCTGCGTAGTGACCTCCATGTCAGAAAAAGACCCAGATCGCAAGCACACAAGTACACCAACAGGATCAGAACGGAAGCTTCGCTCCATACCGTGTAACGCGCGCAGCAAGTTGCGACACTGTCAGTTGCGAGGTTGAGAAGGAGGAGGCAGCCGGCCGTAGAAGTACTCGCCGTCATCGTCCTGCTGCGGCGAATTGACGAACACTTTTGTAATATCGCCGGTAGCCGGTCCGCTGGGAGCCTTAAACAGATACAACGTGATACGCACGTTGTCGGCGTGTGCTACGCGGAGGACTCTTAACGGGAATACATAGGTGAATGCCTCGCCGCTGCGAACTTGCCGCTGGCTCTCCGGTTCATTCGTTGACTCGAAAACGGTTCCCGACGAGCCCGATGGATCGGTTTCCTCCCCGGTTACGTTGCCCGCAAACCTGCCTGAGTCGTGCACGATCACGCTGACGTGGATCTCCATCGGATGAATATCATCTGGGAAATACCACCAGTCCTTCAATTCAATAACGTTGACTAGAGGTCTGCGACTCTCCATGAAGGCTCGGTAGGATCGGGCCATCTCTAACCGACTCAGTTTTCCGTAAACGGCGAAGGCTACGACGAGCAGAATCGGTGAAATCACTACTGAGCCCAAATGAATGCGTAACACTCCTAACTTGAGAAATAACAGGAGAGCAGTTGAACTTAAGACGACCTCGATAGCGATGAACATGACGTAAGTCCAAAAGATTAGCCCTCGAAAATCGAGCGTGATCCAAGTGCCGCCACCTCCTTGGCCCAGCACCGCCTGATCTAGGTAGTAGATAGGAACTGCTAGCAGCCCAAGAACTAGGCAAATGATTAAGTGTTTGCGCCAGGTGGGCTTCATAAGGTTCTTGTCTCGTAAAGGAATAGGCTACGGGAAACAAGCAGCGCTGGCCCGCCACGGCGGGTAAACTTCAGCGAGCTTTGTTTTACTCTCAACTCTCATCTGTCAACTCTTAACTTTCTTCGTGAGTCGTTAGGAACCTACTCTTAACCACATCTCGGCGGTTACTCCAGGCGATGTTAGCCCCAGGCCGGAATAATCCAAGGCACGTTCCGGTAACAGCGATCCCTTCTTGACGGCCGTCACGTAGTCGTCTGCGCTCATCCCCGTGGGGAGCTTAACGAGCATGCCTTCGTGAATCTCAGTTCCACGATTCTCGAAAACAATGTGACGTAGCCCCAGGGGCTTCGAAATCTGCATCGGTTGCAACGATCCGAAACGGTGGCGTCTCCTTCTCCGCGACTTGCCTTTGGCAAGCAAAGCTAAGGAGGCATACCACCAACAAGGTAGGCCGGCGGGTGGCAGCAATGTTCATCGGAGGTTCTTCCTTTCATTTAATAGGTCTAACGAGATGGAGCTAAGTCACCGCTATGGACAGGGCGTGTGCGCTGCAGAACTAAACTTTTAGTAACCGACAGCGAAGTTATTCGCCGGGTAGCGGTTGGTTCGGTTTCAAAGGCCATAAGTCGCCCAAACTTCTTCATCACTGATTCGCCATCGTGGACCATATTTAACATCGAATCCCGCTGCGATTAGTTTTTTACCAAAAGCCTCCACGTGATCATCGCCACAAACGAACATCAC
>DASTZJ010000442.1:0-4351 GCA_035764345.1 Candidatus Udaeobacter sp. | reverse complement strand
GGAACGGCTTTGGGAGACACAAAGCTAACGGCATCGATGTGCTTGAACCCTGCCGCGATTAAAGCGCGAAGGTAACGCGCCTTGAGTTCTATTGGGATTTGCCGATTGAGACCCTGCCACGCGTCACGGGGGCACTCGATTAGTTTGACAGCATTGTGGAACACGGAAGCTGGAGGACCTTATTTGAAGAATTCCTTCGCGCGTTCGAAAAAGCTCTTGCGTAATGGAGTGTTTTCGTCGCCGCAAAGCGCTGCGAATTCCTCGAGCTTGCGGCGTTGCTGCGCATTCAAGCGCGACGGCACCTCGACAATTAAGCGCGCGAATAAATCGCCATGGCCGCGCCCATTGACGTTGGTAATTCCTTTGCCCCGCAGTTTAAACATTTGCCCGCTTTGTGTGCCCACAGGCACCTTCAGATGTGCCTTGCCTTCAAGCGTCGGCACATCAATCTCGCCGCCCAACGCCGCAACGGAAAAAGGGATCGGCACGTCGCAATAAAGATCGTCACCTTCGCGCTGAAAGATCTTGTGCTCCTTAACGTGTACGACGACATAAAGATCGCCGGGAGGACCGCCGCGAGTGCCGGCCTCGCCGTTGCCTAACGAACGCAACCGCGAGCCCTCCCTGATTCCAGCCGGTATTTTCAGCTTAACACGACTCAATTTTTCCACGCGTCCTTCGCCCCGACATTTCTGACACGGTTTCTCAGTGACTTCGCCAGCGCCGCGGCAGCGAGGACACGTCTGCGAAACGTGAAAAAATCCGCGAGAACTAATCACTTGACCACGGCCGCCACACGTAGAGCAGGTAATCGTGCGTGAGCCTGGTTCAGCACCGCTGCCCTTGCATTTGTCGCAGGTGTCGAGTTTCGCGATCTCAATCTCTTTGTCGGCGCCAAACGCCGCCTCCTCCAGCTTGATCTGCATGTCGTAACGCAAATCGGATCCGCGCCTCCGATCTTCTGCACGTTCGCCGCCTCCAAAGAATGTCTCGAAAATTCCGCCGCCGAATCCGCCCCCGCCGAACACTTCCCGGAAAATCTCGAACGGATCGTGGAAAACGCCGCGGCCGAAACCAGCGCCGCCCGGCGCAAACGCCGCGTGGCCAAAGCGATCGTAGGCAGCGCGCTTGTTGGGATCGATCAAGACATCGTATGCTTCGCCCAATTCCTTGAACTTTTCCTCGGCATGGGGATCATCCGGATTTTTATCCGGATGAAACTTGACGGCGAGCTTGCGATAGGCACGTTTGACCTCCTCATCGGTGGCGCTTCGTTCGACGCCCAGCACTTCATAGTAATCGCGTTTTTCAGTAGCCATGTGACCGAGGCCCTGTGTGATTTATGGGACTAGTAAGCGAAGCAAGCAAGGAGCCCACTTACTTCGCTGGGCCGCTGGAAACAACCACTTTCGCAGGTCGCAGCAATCGGTCCTTAAATCGATAACCGCGGCGGGCCTGGCGCACCACAATCCCTTCCGGAAATTCATTGCTGGGCTCATGAGCAATTGCTTCGTGCACGGCCGGATCGAATGTTTTCCCCTCCGCCTCGATCGGTTGCAGGCCATTTTCAGCCAGCAAATCGCTGAGTTGTTTTTGGACGAGAACCATTCCGGAATAAATGGGAGAGTCCGCGCCCTGCTCTCTTGCTGCTGCGAGGCCAAGCTCAAAATTGTCAATAATTCCCACCAAGCGCTCTAGTAAAGAGCTGTTGGCATATTTGATCGCGTCTTCCTTTTCCCGCGCAGAACGTTTCTTGTAATTATCGAAGTCGGCCTGACTCCGCAGCGCGAGGTCGCGAAACCGGTCGAGATCGGCCTGCAAGCCAGCCATTGGATCGTCTGCTTCGCCTTGCGCAGCATCTGCCCCGCGCGCAACGGTCGAAGGGATCGAACTCGGCGACGCGGATTGTTTCATATGTTTATTTTGTTCGGTAACAGGAATTCTTTTCATGTTTTACGAATGGCAATCAAAGTGATGTCGTCGTTTTGAGGAACCGAACCGGTAAAGTCGCGGACGTCCTCGATGATTTTTCTTACAATTGTTTGTGCCCCATCGTTCGCGCTGGCGCGAACCGATTGCATCATGCGGTCGAGGCCGAACTCGTCTCCCTCGGCATTAAGCGTTTCAGTCACGCCGTCGGTATAGAGAACGAGGCAATCACCGCGCTCGAGCGGGACGGCGAAGTCGACGGTAAGCCTATCGAACACGTTTCCGCTGTCAATGCCCACGACCATTCCGGGCGGTTTTATTGACGTAACAGTTTGTGGCTTTCGCTTGTAAAGCAATGGAGCATCGTGTCCGGCGCGCGCGAGCGTGACGCCATCGTGGTGGTGGTTTAGAATCAGATAGGCCATGCTGATGAACATGTCCTCCTTGATATCGGGGTAGAGCTGGCGGTTCACCTTTCGCAAAACATCGGCTGGAGACGGGTTCCGTGCCGCCTCCGCGCGTAAGACGCTGCGGCAGATCGCCATAATAAGGGACGCCGGCACGCCTTTGCCTGACACATCTGCGATGGCCACGCCTAGCCGATCTTCATCGACCTGAATGTAATCGAAGTAATCGCCGCTCACCTGGCGGGCAGGCACATTGATGCCGCTAATCTGAAATCCGTTAATGGCCGGCGCTTCCGATGGAAGCAAGATACGCTGAATGTCCCGCGCGATTTCGAGGTCGTGATCAAGTCGCTTCTTTTCGTTTGCCATGGAATAAATGATGGCGTTGTAAAGCGCGAAAGCGGACTGTTCGGCGATCGATTTAAAAACGACAAAGTCCCCCTGCGAGAAAGGTTGACCGGTCGGGCCTTGGGCCAGTGCAAGCACGCCTAGGTCTTGGTTTCCATACCGAAGGGACGCGGCCATGATCGACGCGCTGCCAAAAGCGCTGCCACGCAATTTTGCCAGCTCTGGCGCCTCGGAAAACTCAGTCAAGCAAACAGACTGTCCTGTCTGCCAGACTCGTCCAATGAGCCCCTGACCCGGAACGATCGTGTGAAGCCGTAGAAAGCTCTCGAGCGCCATGGGAGCAGCCGCCGCTTGTTGCAAGATATTTGGGGGAACGTCCACCAGCGGCGGACAGTCCTTGGAAATAAAGGCGGGAGTAAGTTTCCCGCCCGTTCGATCGGTCACGTAAAGTGCTCCGCCGTGGGCGTCGAGAACACGCGTCGCCCCCTCGACGATTAGCCGGTGCAGTTCCTGAGGTCGAATCGCCTCTCGAAAGGCTTCGCCGAGACCGTGCAAAAAATCGAAAACAAGGGTTTCCTCGACCTGAATCTCCTCATGAGAGCGCTCCAGCCTTCGAATCCGTCGTATCTGAAACCAAGCGGTAATAATCCACCCAGCAACAGACGCGACAAGCAGTCCGAGGAGAAAAGTCGGCCACATCGTGCAAGGGCCAGCTTACTTCAAAGGCGTCTCGTGATGAAGGTCTTGTCTTAAGAAATCGAGAACGTCTTTAAAGCGAAGGATATTTTCCGGCGCCGCCTCGCAAAGAGCCTCATGCGCTGCCAGCATCGTCTCCGTTTGCTTCTTCTTCCTATCCTCAGGCGACCGGACCACGGGCGTTCGCTCGAGCGCCCCGCATTCAGGGGGACTGGTACCATTAGCGCGAATATCGAATATCTGATCCAAGCCCAGCCCGGAAAGGAGCTCCTGGCTGCGGTTTCCACAATGAACGATGTGAAGATGTCCATGTCCGAGCTCCCTCAATCGAAGTGCCACGCTGGCCATCGTTCCCATGAATGTGGAATCCATCATGGCGCAATCCGCCAGATCCACCACAAATTCGCGATAGCCGCGGTCCAACATCTCACGCGCGAACTCTTTGAGATTACCACTGTTGAGGAAACTACCTTTCCCCCCCACTTTCACCCACACGGTTGGGCCGCTCACCCCTACTTGAATAGATGAGTCCACAGTTACTACCTAAAAGATACCAGCCCGGAAGGCATGCTGTCAATGCTCGCCGGACGCGAGCAAATCTCCAGAAGTGATTCGCAACCCTTGGCATGAAAGGCCGCATCGGTCAAAAATAGTCGTAACAAAACGCCTCCCCCCGGACATCACTCCCACATAAAGGAGCGATTTTCCGCTACGATCCGCCCGTTTTCGATTAGCAGACACCGCCACGCGATTACGCGGCCGTCATCAAAATAATCGTCTCCGACAACCTTGAATTCAGTCTTATGAGTGCCGCGCGCATTTCGATATGAAATCTCCTGAGCCTGGACGTGCTCGTGCAGTTTCTCCTGGCGATATTCCAAGCGCACTGTGACATCGGAAGGGCGCTTGGACCTCCAAAAGAAATCAAAGTAATTGCCGAAACGCTGACGTTGATCGAGGCCCGTTACCGC
>DASTZJ010000441.1:0-2903 GCA_035764345.1 Candidatus Udaeobacter sp. | reverse complement strand
TTTTTCTCTTTGCTGGAAAGATGTCTGACGACTTTGCCTGAAGCATCCAGAATATCGAGCGAGACTTCGTCTTTCGGCGCAGTCTTGAAATAATAATTGGTGATCGCGCCCGGCGGCGGGTTATCGCCGACTGGCTGGCGCTTGTCGAATTCCTCTGGATAATGCAAACGCACTGCGTTTTCCGGTTGATAAAGAATCACATCTCCCTGGGCAGATTGCGCGTTGAGCTGACGCAACGGTGTAATGTCGTCCAGTAACCAGAACGAACGGCCATGAGTTGCCACAACAAGATCGTCATCCTTTACGACGAGATCGTGAATCGGTGACACGGGAAGGTTCAACTGCAGCGGCTGCCAATGCGCGCCGTCATCAAATGAAACAAAAACGCCGAGCTCTGTGCCCGCGTAGAGCAATCCGCGTTTCTTGGGATCTTCGCGCACAGCGTGGACGTACGCGCCTTCGGGAATCCGGGTCACAATCGCGTTCCAGTTTTTTCCGAGGTCGGTCGTTTTGAAAATGTAAGGCTTGAAGTCATCGAGTTTATGCCGATCCACAGCGATATACGCAGTGTTCGCGTCGTGCGGCGACGGATCGATGAGGCTGACTGTGCTCCACTCGGGCATCTTTGGCGTGACCTTCGACCAATGCTGACCGTCATCGGTTGTAACGTGGACAAGTCCATCATCGGTGCCGGCCCAGAGTGTTCCTTTTTTTACCGGTGACTCCGCAAGCGCGAACACGGTGTCGTAATATTCAACTGAAGTGATGTCGTTAGTCAGCGGGCCGCCACTCGGCTGTTGTTTGGATTTATCGTTGCGCGTCAGGTCGCCACTGATCTGTGTCCAGCTCTGTCCGTGATCGGTCGATTTGAAAACGCGCTCTGCTCCCGTGTACAAAACGTCGGGATTATGCGGAGAAAGGGTGAGCGGCGTTACCCACTGAAAACGGTGAACAACACCGGCCGCGCCGTGGCCGGAATTATCCAAAGGCAAGACGCTGACGTCTTGTGTTTCTTCTTTGGTCTTATCGTAACGATCGATCGAGTTTTCGTAGTTTGAATAAATGACGTGCCAATCGCGTGGATCGGCCAGAACAAAGCCACATTCGCCGCTGCCGACCACGAACCAATCTGCAGGTCCGATCGCGCCCCAGTCTGTGCGACTCGCGATACCAACGCTCGTATTGTCCTGTTGCGCGCCGTAAATGTGATAAGGGAAAGCGTTGTCCACGGAAACGTGGTAAAATTGCGCGGTCGGCTGGTTGTTTTGGGTCGTCCAGGTTTTTCCGCCGTCGATTGAGATACTGGCACCTCCGTCATTCGCGTTCGCGATCCGATTAGGATTTTGCGGATCGATCCAGAGCCCGTGGTGATCTCCGTGACGCGCTGCCAGCAAATTAAAAGTTTTCCCGCCATCAACCGAACGAAACAACCCAGTGTTTAAAAGATAAACCGTGTCGGCGGATTTAGGATCAGCGTAAACCTTGCTAAAATACCAGGCACGCTGACGAAACCGGCCATCATCATTTACACGCGTCCAATGCTGTCCGGCGTCATCGGAACGATAAAGGCCGCCCTCCTTCGCCTCGATGATCGCATAAACGCGATTGGAATCAGCACCGGAGACCGCGATACCGATCTTGCCCAGAATTCCTTCAGGAAGCCCATTGCCCTCGAGATGTTTCCAGGTTACACCATTATCTTCAGATCGGTAGAGGCCACTCCCCGGCCCGCCGCTGGAAAAAAACCACGGTTGTCGTCGCGCCTCCCACAGCGAAGCGAAAACGATGTTGGGATTGTGTGGATCAAAAACCACATCGATTCCGCCGGTGTTTTCGTCTTTGGACAAAACTTTCGTCCATGTTTTCCCGCCATCCGCGGTCCGAAATATTCCGCGTTCTGCGTTGGGACCAAACGCATGACCAAGCGCCGCGACCAAGACAACATTCTCATTTCTTGGATCAACAATCAGCGCGCCGATTTGACGGCTGTCTTTTAATCCAACATTCTCCCATGTCTTGCCGCCATCGATGGATTTGAAAACCCCGGTGCCATAGGTGGTATTGCCGCGGATCGCGCCTTCTCCGGTACCCGCGTAAATCACATTGTGATCCGGTGGCGCAATAGCGATAGCTCCGATCGATGAGATAGGTTGTTTGTCGAAGAGAGGAGTCCAATTCGTGCCGCCATCGATCGTTTTCCAAACTCCGCCCGCAACCGCACCAAAATAATAAGTGGCCGGCTCGCCCGGCACGCCTTCTATTGTTAAGGCGCGCCCGCCCCGAAACGGTCCAATCTGTCGCCAGTGCATTCCTTTGAACAATTTTTCATCAATGGCTCCCGGCGGAGTCGCCGTCGGGGATGGAACAGCTTGAGCAGAAGATGAAAAGAAGAATACAGAAGTTGCGAAAACTGCTTGAACTAGCCAAAAAGAACGGCACCCAGACGTAATCATCCGCCTAAGGTGAAAAGCCTGCGCCTTCGTTCAACTGGAATCGTACGTGCGAACGCAGCAGCGCTGCTACGCAAATTTTCGCGGCGCGCTGCTAAACCTTGTTAAGCGTTGATCGCGGCCATCCCTGGTGCGTGGGCTTCCACTGCGGTTCCACCAGGTTCGCCGCCCCCAAAATGCCGTGCGGCGAAATACGAGCCAATCACCAAAACAGCCGCAATAAACTGAGCAACGAGAGTCTCAACTGTAGGGAACACGGCAAACCAAAGTCCCATCCAAGGGGGCAAGTAGTTTTTTAGCGATGTGATTTCGGTCGTGGAAATCCAATGCGCCAGCTGCATTTCCTGCGCTTGCTCGCCGACCATCACCAGCAACACGACTCCGAGGAGGATGCCGGTAGTGATCAGCATTTTCCGATACGGCAGACGCTGCTGAAGGACAAAGGTCAATACC
>DASTZJ010000440.1:0-3871 GCA_035764345.1 Candidatus Udaeobacter sp. | reverse complement strand
GTGCCCCCAGCCAATGGGCCATTCGAGGGGATCGAGAGTAGTTTCTGTAAGGCGGCAATGGCGCGATCAGGTTCCCCCAAGCGCGCCGCTATCCGGGCGAGGATCTCGAGCGAATCGGAACCGTCTATCGCGTCTTTCTCGATCGGATTCATGACCATTGCCCGCTCCGCCATAGCCAACGCGGTGGCTTTGTCACCAAGGCCCATATTGGTCAGCGCGAGGTCCTCAATGAGGACATAGTTTTCCGGCTGTTCTTTGAGGAAAGATTCCGTTTCGCTGCGCGCCTGTCGCCAACTTGCCTGAGCGGCGGCATGGTCGCCGGCGACGTCTTGCGCCCAGCCTAATATAAAGCGCAGCTCGCCATTGAAGTGACCCAGCGCTGGATCAGGCTTGGCCAATATTTCCGTTAGGCGAGAGATCGCTGGTGCAGGTCGGCGCTCCAGGATCGCTTGATAAACTTGTGTCTCCAACGCTTTGCGGTGGTCGGCGGCCGGGTGGAGCGGAGCGAGAAGCGCCGAGGCCCCCAGCAAGTCGCCTTCGGCTTGTGCAATCGCCGCCTTTCTCGCGAGGGCATCGAGGTCGTCCGGCGTGATATTAAGAACCTGATCAAGCTTCCGCAGCGCTTCGGGAAAACGACGAAGCCAGATATAGGAATACGCGCGCTGGGTGAGCAGGCGAACGTTGCGCGGGTCGAGCCTCTCGGCTTCGTTGAAGTATGACTCGCTCCAGTCCCACTGGCCTCGCCTCCGTGCGACATAAGCGAGCGACTCGGGGATCCTGCTGCTATTCGGCAGGAACTGACGTGCTTGCTCAAAGTAACGCTCTGCGGTGTCGTAATCCTGCAGGCAGGCGTAGTGGTAATATCCCTTGGCATGCAGCGCTTCGCCAAGATTGGACTGAAGCGTGAGCGCGGTTTCCGCTGCTTGGCGGGCCTCTTCGCGGAGCGCGACCGTCGGTTGAAGAAACGTTGTGCGGTAGCCGACCGCATCGACGTATGATAGCAGCGCCCAAGCAAGGGCGAACTTCGGGTCCAAACGCACGGCTTCTCTGAGATATTTCTGTGCGCCAAGAGAGTTAGCGGCTGTGGTTTGCGTTTTCAGTGTGTAGGCCAGCCCGCGCAAATAGGCATCGTAGGCATCAGGATTGTCTGTGGATTTAGTGGCGATGACTTGCTCCTCCTGACCGGTGATGTGCGTTCGCAATTGCTCGGCGATAGCTTTGGCCACTTCGCTCTCGACCGAAAAGACGTCGGTCAGTTTGCGATCGAAGGTATCGCCCCACAGATGCGAGTCATTGGCCGCTTTGATCAGCTGCACGTTCACGCGCACGGCGTCGCCGCTCTTCTGCACGCTCCCTTCCAGGATGTGGGCGACGCCAAGTTGCCTGGCGATCTCAGGCAGGTTTTCCGGGGCGCTTTTGTAATGCTGCGTCGATGTACGCGAGATCACCTTCAGATCGGCGATCTTCGATAAGCGCGCCAGAATCTGTTCCTGAATGCCTTCGGCGAAATACGCGTTGGCTTTTTCCTCACTCAGGTTTTCAAACGGCAGCACAGCGATCGATTTCTCCGGGAAAGGTGGGAGCGGCACTGCCCTGTGCCGCGACATTCGGAAAGCAAAAAACGCTACCACGACGATCGCCGCCAGCATGATGAACGCCGCCAATTTGGGAGCCGCGGTGGAGCGTTTCAACTCAGCCTTAAATTCCAATTTGTGACGAAGATCTCTGAGCGCCTCAAGCAATTCGTGGGCGCTCTGATACCGTTCCTCGCGCTCTTTGCGCAGCGTTTTGCTGATAATCTGCTGAAGCTCGGCCGGAGTGTGCGCGATGTAACTCGCGAGCGGCGGCGGTTCCACCTCAAGAATCGAAGACATCGCTTCTCCTGGCGTTTCGCCAGTGAATGGCGCATGCCCGGTCACCATTTCGTAAAGGACTACGCCGAGACTCCAGATATCGGTGCCTTTATCAACCGGCGCGCCGTACGCCTGTTCCGGCGACATGTAACGAACGGTTCCCAGTATCGACCCCAGGTTAGTCTCAACCAGCAACAGCGCTTCGTCTGTCGGCACTGTTACCGGCACTTCCTGTTCGGCTAGCTTTGCAATCCCGAAGTCGAGCACTTTCACGTATCCATCCGGTCGGAGCATGATGTTCTCCGGCTTGATGTCGCGATGGACAACGCCGGTTTCGTGGGCGGTGGCGAGCGCACTCGCCACCTGGATCGCGACGTCAATAGCTTCACTCAACTCCATTCGCCCGCGCATCAGACGTTGACGCAGCGTCTCGCCTTCGATCAGTTCACTGGCAATGTAATGGGTTGAGTGATCCTCGCCGATCTCGTAAACCGTCAGGATGTTTGGATGATTGAGCCCAACTAGGGCACGCGCTTCTTGTTGAAACCGTTTCAGGCGCTCCGCGTCGCTGGTAAAGCGCGTGGGCAGGAGTTTGAGCGCGGCCTTGCGCCCCGCTGTCATGTCGGTGGCGAGATAGACGTCGCCCATGCCGCCGATCCCGATCCGTTCCAAGATTTTGTAATGGCCGATCGTGTGACCGACGAGCAAATCAGCTTGCCCATTTTCTATGATCCGCGTCGCAATGCCGGCAAATGGGGTTTCAATGAAGCTGTCTGCTCGTTGATGTGAAGAGAGGAGTGCTTCTACCTTACGACGCAAAACGTCATCACCTTCGCAGGCAGCGTCGAGGAATGCTCCAATCTGGTCCGGCTCTTGATCCAGCGCTGCGTGAAAGATTTCCTCAATCGTTTGTAACCGCGCCGGCGTCATATTCGACCCACTGTCCGATGGCAGTCAGGAGTTTAATTCATTTAGGCCGCGTTGTGCAATTCATCGTACAACCATGCCCTGGCAAAAACCCAATCACGGCGAACCGTCACGGCTGAGATTTTCAGAACCTCAGCGATTTCATCATGCTTGAGGCCGCCGAAGTATTTTAATTCCACGACGTGAGCTTTTCTTGAGTCGAGCGTGGCCAATCTCTCCAGCGCCTCATGCAGATCGAGAATCTCTGTTGTCTGTTCGGGCGAGATCAGCGCGACCGCGTCCAGCTCTATTTTGAGCGCGCCGCCACCGCGTTTTTGGGACTGAGACGCCTTGGCATAATTGACCAGGATTTGACGCATCGCTTGCGCGGCGACGGCAAAAAAGTGTGAGCGGTTCGTAAAGTTCGGTCGGGCGGTCTGGCCTGCCAGGCGCAGATAAGCCTCGTTGACCAGCGCCGTCGTTTGCAGTGTGTGCTCGGGACGTTCTCCCTCCATAAAATGATGAGCGAGGCGCAGGAGTTCCTCATAGACCAACGGGGTTAACTCTGCGAGAGCGGCATCATCCCCGTGACTCCATTGTTCCAGGAGCTGGGTGACTCTATGCGGAGAGACCGAAGGCTCATCCATAAGCTCTTCTTACTAGCCTAACACCCACCGAAATTCTCTGCACGCGGGAGCTTCTCCGAAAAAATCTCAATTCAGATGATCACTTTGATCGATCTTTCTTGCTTATCTAAATAGAAGGCAAATTACGAAACCGAAACCAAAAAGAAAGAGATCACAGCTTTAAACTTTCCAAATCAAAAAACAAATAAACGGACATAATATGAATACCTCATCTGCTCCTAGCTCAGACCGACAAATCACAGACCCGCCAGGCATAAACAAAACCGGGCGGACTCGGCTTGCAGCCATCTTCCGCTGGCCCTTGCTCCTCGCCCTTCTGATCCTTCCACAGATCGTGCAGGCGCAGTGGACCGCGACCGTCGGCGCCCAGACCGACGACAAAGGAATTCAGGCTCTGGCTTTTCTGCCCAATGAAATCTGGATTCACGCCGGAGACAGAATCACCTGGACATGGCAGGCGGACGA
>DASTZJ010000439.1:0-5858 GCA_035764345.1 Candidatus Udaeobacter sp. | reverse complement strand
TTGGCCGTGACTATCGGCCTTCTCCTTTCATTGGGGGCTGGTCGCGTCCTTGCTCAGATTCTTTATCAGGTCAGTCCGAGCGATCCATTCGCGCTAGTTGCGTCCGGCACGATGCTCGCCGCGGCCGCTTTGCTCGCCTGTTTTTTCCCGGCGCGCCGCGCCACGTATGTTGAGCCGCTTCAAGCGTTACGGACCGAATGACGCGGCGCGCAGCCGTGGTCAGACTTCGGCGTTGAACGTTTTCCTCTGTTAATCTCGGACCGTATTCATTCCTTGCCGGGTGATCCGATCGATCAGCTGCGGATACGGCAAGCCGGCCTTCCCCGCTGAAAGCGCGAAGTCCTCGTCGTCCGCGAGAACGGGATTTGGATTCGCCTCGATGAAATAAACTTTGTTGTCTGGCGCAAGGCGCAGATCGATGCGCGCGTAGCCGTCAATGGTAAGGAGCCGATAGATGCGTTTGCATGTCTCCTCGATCTGGCTGACGAGCTCCGCATCAAGGTCTTCGGCGAACTGATTTTCCAATCCCCAGCGCTTACGGTATTCGTCGTCCCATTTCGCCTTGAAGGTTGCAATCTTTGGTTCGTTAGGCGGCACTTCGTGGAAAACCAGTTCGCGAATGGGAAGCACCGTTAGTCGTATGTTTCCTATCAAACTCACATAGAGTTCACGGCCCTCGATGTATTCCTCGGCGATCGCGTCGCTGTTATATTTCTCGTGAATAAAATTTACACGCTCGCGGAACTGCTCATCGGTACCGACGAACGATGCCTGTGAAATTCCGTAAGATGCTTCTTCCTTAACCGGCTTTACCAAAGTTGGAAACTTGAGCTGTTTCGGTCGTGCGATGCGCTGGCCGCGCGGGATGACGACGAAATGAGGAACATGAATACCGTGATAATGCAGGATTTTTTTCGAAATGCCTTTGTGCTTGCACAGGGTAAGACCGGTCGAGCCGCAGCCAGTGAAGGCCAGGCCTTGCATCTCGAAAAACGAAACGATGTTCTGATCGAACCCCGGATTGTTCCGGAATTGTTCGACGAGGTTGAAAAGAATGTCAGGAGCAAAGGTCTCCAGTTTCTGGCGCACAAGATCGACATCGTCGTAAATGGCAAGATGCTCGGCCGTGTGACCGACCGCGCCGAGCGCGGCCATGACGTCCGCCTCGGTTTTCCAGTCCTTCGTTTTCATCTCCTTGGTGAAATCCTGGTCGAGAGTCGTCGGACTTGTGCCGTCGAAAAGCACGAGGACTTTGAGCTTCTTTTTCACGATTTTCTTCGTCTGTTTGTCATTCCGAGCGAAGTTGCCTGCCGAGCCGTACCTTTATGCGAAGGCTGGAGGAATCTCGTATTTGCTGTAAGACAGCAGCGAGAGATGTCTCGACTTTGCTCGACATGACAACGGGGCTCGTTATTTGGTGCGCTTGAATTTCCCGGTGAAAAGATAATTCATCACAAGCGTGGTGATAAACGCGGAGACGCGAAAATCCTGTTGCGGATCGTCATTGAGCACGCGAAGCCCAAGTTGGTCGCAGCGGCGTGTCAGCCGGGCAAGAAGCTGGTTCACCCGGAACTTTTTCTCGTTCGTCCATTGGCAGATGGCATTCAATAATCGCCGCCGCCGCCGTTGCAGATACACGCTCGCTTTGATTCCCGCCGGCGCACCGAAAAGCTGCCGCAAATCGGCGTCGTAGAAATCTGGATACGTATCCTCATAAAGCTTTCGTTTGCGCGCGTAGTAGGTCTTGAGCTTGACGTTCAGGCAATCGTAATCGGCGATGCGATACTCGGGCCTGTGAACCGGCGGTTTGCCGGCTAACGAGCACATTAACTCATCGATGTATTCCAGTTTTTGGAGCGCACGCCAGCGCGCATAACGCTTGCGCCAATCGAGACCGGGCGTAAGCCAAACCGCGAATGTCTCCGCGAAATCTTCGTCAGGATGACTTTGCGCGTACCAATCCTCGAGATGCATGACATAGCTGCGGCTGAACGGACGCGGCCGGTAACTGTCCGGCGTTTCCTCACGTGAAGTTTGCCCAAAAAGCTCCTGCCATTTTTTCTTCCGAGTAAGTCGGTACGCATACATGTAAGCGTGACCCGCTTCATGTCGCATCAATTTCATGAACCACTCAGGCGTTTCTCCCTCGACCTCGAGCATCATCGTCCGCTCCAGTGCTCGCAACCGATCGTGCACGAGAAAAAACGGAATGAAAATGGCCGGGATTCCAATTGGCACAAACCATTCATCCCCGACGTGACACGGGGGATGAAACATAAGACCACGCGCTGACAGTTCCTCGTAGAGCTGCCGGATGAGCGGTTCCAAGGCGGTGCCTTCAAGCCGCAGGCCAAGCATGGAAATCCGGCGCTCGAGAAGTTCCTGATCGCTCAGCGATGGCCAATCGGCAGCTTCCATTTTGCGCATGGTATCACTGGGAGGCGCCCTGTCACGCCTTGCTAGGTTCTGAGTTCAACGTTGGACGTTGAGTGTTGAGCGCTTGAGATTGGATCGTAAACACCAGAAGAGTCTCAGTCCGAATGAAAAAATCTGAAGCAAAACAGTATCGCAGACACGAGGATGGTTACCCAGTGCAACGAGTTGCGTCCGACACCTTTCAGATCCGTCGCGCCACAGCACAGGATGCCGATATCATCTCGTGGCATCGAGCGCGAATGTTTCAAGACATGGGAGACGTTTCAGCGGACGCTTTTGAAATTTTACGCGCAAAAGCGCAGACACGACTGGAACAATGGATCGATAACGGAAACTACATCGGCTGGCTTGCAACTCCCGCCGATGAGCCGGAAATGATCGTGGCTGGCGCCGGCGTCCAGTTGCAACCGATCCTGCCGCGCCCACTCGATGTATCGACGATCGGCGAAGGCCGGCAGGGAACGATTGTGAACGTCTTTACCGAACCGCAATGGCGACAGCGCGGCATCGCGGGTCTGCTCATTAAAGAGATTATCATCTGGTCCAAGAACGAGCAGATCGATCGGCTCGTACTTCACGCTTCGGACGAAGGCCGCTCGGTTTACGAGAGGTTAGGATTCGTCGCGAGCAACGAAATGCGTTTCGTCAGCGTCTCATAATTCTGCCTTCTCAATTCTTAATTCCCTCGGTCGCTGAGTGATGTCCAATCGGCCGCTTCCATTTCGCCCACAGTATCGATCGGCGCGGGGTGCTGTCACGCCCTCGCACCTAGCGAGGCGGCCGATCTGCCCTGAAATCAAAAGCAAAACTGATGCAGATCGTGCGGAAATTCCCGACGCGATGATGCGATTGATTGACAAGTCGCCCAACTCATCTATAGAGGGGCCGGCTCGCCGCGGCGAGTCTTTGTCAAAAGTCCGCGCGTCGCCCTATGGGCTAGCGCTCTGGGGCTGTTCCGAATCCGAAATAGAAGCTGCATTCCTGCGGCTTTCGGCATCGTGAATAGCTTGCTCCACCCGAGACTCGACAACATGGGAGCAGCGCTTGGATACCATGAAGCTATTTTACCCAGTTATATTCTTGTTATCGTTGGCATCGGCCGCTTTCGCCCGCGAGGAGTCGGTCCTGGCGCGGGTCACCAGTTACTGGGCAGGTGAGGGCCCTAAGTACGCAAGCACCGGCCGACGACTACGCGCCGGACATTGCGCCGTCGATCCCAAACGAATTCCGTACGGCAGTAAAGTTGTCTTCCCGGATCTCGCCTGCACGGCGGTCGACACCGGGTCGGCAATCATTACTCGCAAAGCTGCTCGTCTATGCGGACGGACTGCGAGCCAACTCAAGGCCATTGTGGTCGATCGATTTTTTGAAACAAAGCGAGAGGCGATGGCGTGGACGAACGCGCATCCGCACTTCATGACGCTTCAAGTTGTCCGGCCCGGATCTCACCCAGAACCATCCGAGCTATGATTAATTGGAAATAAAAGATTGGATCGCTTTTATCAGTCGCAGAGGAACTTACATCTGAAATCGCTGGTGCCACACTGGACAGGCACCGAAACGGCTGTACATGAAGAGGGATGAAATTGATCAACGCGCCGATTCGCGCTGCCCGCTGGGGCGGGCGAGCGGCATAGAGGCTCGTTAGATTTTCGCCAAGTTGGAGCCCGCAATTCGCGGCACCCCAGTGGTCGAATCTTACCACGCGCGGTTTTTTTTCCGCCGGTTATCTCGAACCGCATTCGGGAACCACACTTAACAATTTAGAAATTTATGAAGCCAACACCTCAAACTAGTCACACGCAGCGCGCCTCGCGCCACGACAACCGCGCACGGCGCAAGCACCCAAGTTTTCCATCAACGGATTACAACTATCGTCCGACAGCGAAAAACCAGGTGAGTTCCTCCGTGGGTCGGCCAGCCACAAGGTTGCCCGCCTTCCACAAATTAAGCAGTGAATTCTTTGGCGCAGAATCAAGCCGGGATTACATCGCCGAGCTTTTCTTCTTCATTCTGATCACTGGCATTGCCGCCTGGCCGGTCGTGTCCATGCTCATCGCAGTGACCCGCCTGATCAGGAATTACTAACGGGATCAAAGCCGGGGGCAGCGCTGAAATTACTCCGACGATTTCAGCCGCTAGGGCTAACCTACGTCGACGCTTCCAGCAGCGGTGCGGAGGACGTGGCGCCGATGATGCGATTGATTGAGGATCCTTGGATCCCAGCAGTCGGCGAGAAAATTACAGCTTGGCGTAAACGCCCAACAAAGGACGACGCGATGGCGTTTTCGAACGGAAATCGCTAACGAAACCGTCCCGCGTGCGCAGCTCGACATGGCCGACGCTACGAGCGGTGCCATACACGAGCACCGAACCAACCGGCGCGGAGAATGGATCGCTGACCGACAGTCTTTTGAATCCGTAATTGCTGACGAGTTCCTGGGCAGCATCCCTGGCGAGTTCGGTCTTCGGGCGCGATTCGATAACGCCAGAAGCAAGCAATGCGTCTTTTACATAATGCCAGCATCTCGAGCGCGAATGCGCGTGGGCGCGTTCCTGCGCGATGGTCGCTGCTTGCATCAGTCTGCTGTCGATGTGCCGATCGATCTTCCCGTACGGGTAAACGATCTGCTGGGGATAATACTGCGTGATGACAGGGACAGACTCTTTTTTGCCCTCCGGAGTTTTGAAGCTGAAATGGAAACCAGACCGTGTCGGCGCGCTTGTTGCCTGTTGACCCATTGGTCGCACTGGCTCGGCCATGAAGGTTCGCGCCGAACCTTTGGCGATTGTTCGCGCCGGTTCTTTGGCGATTGCTTGCGTCGGCTCTTTAGCGATTGCTCGCGTCGGCTCTTGCTTTACAGGCTGCGTCGATTTTTTCGTAGCCACGGAGGTCCGCTTTTTCGTGATCGCTTTTATCGGCTTATCAGTGTCACTCGGTGCCGACTTTTGCGTTATCACCTGAACCATGTCGTCCGCTTTCTTTTGATCGTGGCTCGCAAG
Organism: Candidatus Udaeobacter sp.; assembly: GCA_035764345.1. Classification (GTDB taxonomy): domain Bacteria; phylum Verrucomicrobiota; class Verrucomicrobiia; order Chthoniobacterales; family UBA10450; genus Udaeobacter. Next base: position 419 of record DASTZJ010000439.1, on the reverse strand, counting down.
ATCCAACGTTGAAGGCGCCAATGCCTGCGCGCGGAGAGCTGCGCTGGAAATGACAAGAAATGATGCAGTTGCAAATGCCCAGAGGGCAGGTCGTTTCCCCACGAAAGCGAGGTTATGACGGGAATTTTGCCGCTAGGCAAGCTTTTTTTTCGAATTTTTTAAGAGGTTCAGCGGCGCCAAAACCAGGTCTGCCGGAAAGCAGCAGCCGTTATGTCTTTAGCGTTTCGTGCGCATACCCTCCTGAGGAACTAATCGTAGGGAAAATACTCCGGCCCAGATTGAGGCGGAGGAACGAATATCTCGTCGCGCTGGATGAGAGCGCGGCGATGTCTGCGCGGAGCTAACTGATTTTCGTCCGAGTCGGGCGCGACGATTCTGGTGCGGCCCGAGGGCAAACGATAAATCAGCCTTCCATCAGA
>DASTZJ010000438.1:0-4907 GCA_035764345.1 Candidatus Udaeobacter sp. | reverse complement strand
TTTGCGGGCCTGCCGCTCTAAAAGCTTTGGCCCACGGATCGCTTCCTCGATCTTCTCGGCGAACTTCAGCGCCTTGCGTGCGTCAGTCAGTTTTGTGCTTCGCTGTGTTTGCCGTCCATCGGGCAAAGTGAAACATGCGTGGAAATATCTGGACCTTGGATGCCTTCGGATTGATGCCATTAAGTCACAACCATAGTCACAATAACGTGGAGCGCAAAGAAGAACGCTGAATTATTTTCTACGAGGGAAAACGAGATCCACGAGGGAAGAAAAGCGGCTTTATCTTTTCCGAGGGTTCGAATCCCTCCCTCACCGGTTTCTTCAATTGAATGTTGGACGTTCGGCGTTGGGATTTGTTGAGCCACCGCTAGAGTAAACAGCCATGAACTGAGAGATGATTAGTGCGGTCGGGCAGATGCTTGGCGCCGTTGGGGTCATCATTTCGATAATTTATCTTGCCGCCCAAATCGGCAATCAAAACAAGGAAAGCCGGCGCGCAGCGATGAACGTTTTGACCACGCACCGGAGCGATCTGAATAGATCTCTTGTCGAGAATCCCGAGTTGGCCGCGCTTTGGATTCGCGCTCTGCGATCGTTCGACCAGTTGGACGGCGCGTCGAAGCTAAGGTTTGGCGCGCATCTGGAGCGTTTTTTAAGATTTGCCGACAGCCTCTATCTTGACGTCTTGGATGGAACTCTGGACAAGCGATTATAGCGCGGATATGAGCGCACACTCGCCGATACCGTGGCGTATCCAGGATTCCAAACCTGGTGGGCTACACGAAAACACTGGCAGACCGACGAATTCTGCGCGCTAATTGACCGACACATTCAAACCGCGAAGCCAAAAATCTACGACGACTACACCTAAACCCACTGGATCCGCGGGAGTGTTTTGATTCGAGTGCCTACTACCTCTTAACCGGGCCCGTGCGACGGATGCGGTTTAGGCGTGTGCCTCGGCGTGGCAGTCGCTGTCGGCATCGCAGTAGGTGTTGGACTTGGTGTAGGTGTCGCGGTAGCAGTAGGTGTCGGAGTGCTCGTTGCTGTCGCAGTTGGCGTTGGCGACGGCGGCGACGTGGGAGTCGGCGTAGGGGTTGCTGTCGTTGTAGGCGTTGGCGTTGACGTGGCTGTTGGAGTGCTTGTTGCAGTTGCCGTCGCTGTTGCCGTAGGCGTTGCCTGAGGGGTAGCCGTCGTGGTGGGAACCGGAGTTGCTGTTGGGGTAACAGTAGACGTGGCTGTGGCTGTTGCCGTCGCGGTAGGTGTTGCTGTTGGCGTAGCCGTGGCCGTTGCGCTGGCTGTGGCAGTGGCCGTGGGCGTTGGCGTAGGAGAAACGCTAGGAGTTGCACTTGGAGTTGGTGTTGCGCTCGGACTTGCTACGGTGAGCGGATGCGGGTAAGTGTAAGGCGTGTAACCTGGCATTGGGGTATCATTGAAATAATCGCGTCCTTCAATCAGCATGCAGCCCCCGACTCCCGTGGTTATGTTCACTGGCGTGTTGGTAGGCGTGTAGATGTTGTTCCACGAGTAGGTCGGCTCCAAGGCCTGATTCGGCCACGCCGCGGTTCCGGTTCTACCATTAATCGGTGGGTCGCCGACGATAAGATCACCCTGCCCTCGGCCCGGTTGATCGAGCGCGATTAAGAGCCTGTGAATTTCATATCCATCGCCAGTCTGCCAGACGTGGCCTCCTCCGCTGTCGGGATAGTAATAAACGTTGAGTATGTTCGATGTGTTGCTCCGGATAAGTGCAACCTGATCGTTGCCGGTAAATTTCGTGGTGAATCCCGTCCACTGGTTAGTTGTCCAGTTTTTTGTCGTGTCGATAATCTGGCTTTGGCCTCCTCCTGTGGCTGTTCCGCTCTCGTATAGGCCGTACGGATCATTGACGTCCCACGGGTTATCGCCAGTCGCACCATTGAACGGGCAAGCAGGCCATTTGAAGAGGGAGCGATATGCCTGAAGCTGATAGCCACTCACACCCGGCAACACCCCATCCCAAGTATTATCGTGCAACACCGAGACACCACTTCGGACCCCGCCTAAGCCGTATGTTGACGTGGCGTGGAAATCGTTGTTGTAAACTTCCCTAGCCCTGCCGCCGCGCCAACGCCCATTCTCCGTGCCGTGGCTTTGAACCTGGGAGTTATACATGTGATTGTATCGCCACACCCAGCGTGCGCCTTTCAGGTCATCCGGGCCGCCAGTCGGATTGTTGGTCGTAGCCTTAATGTAGTTGTCCTCTACAAAGAAGAACTCTTGACTGCCGAAATTGGTAGGTGTAGCAAAGGAACCGTCGCCGTTCACGCCATCTGTCCCGTCTGGATTCGGCCAGTTAGCCATATAAAAGGCAAATGACTCTTCCGGGGTCGAAAAGAAGAACAGATTATGGTCTGCCACTCCCCATATCGCACCGAAAACGCCAATGTGGATTGGTTCTTTGTTAAGCGAAGCCCTGAAGTTGCAATGATCGACTCGAACGGAGTGAGATTTCCCCGCAAGCTGTATTGCGCCGTTATAGTTCTGATTGACTGCGGTCCCCCCGTCAAAGGTTAGTCCAGTGACTCTGTAGGATTTACCTGCCTGCGAATTCACTACTATAAATGGATAGCCGCCCGGCCTGCGTCGCGTGTCGCTGTCAACAATGATAGTGTTATCAACTGCCGTGCCGTTGGCCGAGTTCGTAGTAGTATTCCCTTGTAGTGTTATCCCCTTGGTTATCGTAATGCCAGTAGTCCAAATGAAACTACCATTAGGCAGCTGAATCGTGTCGCCGTCCTGTGCCAGCGTGTCGTGGATGTATTGTATGTTTGTCGATGAACCATCGGAATCATAAACCGTCGCGAGTGCGGAAAAGCCGTTCCAGATCAGAATAACGATGCCTGTTCTGTAGAGGGCCTGAAATTCACACATGTCTCTCCTATTTCCCGGGTTGACGCCTATGTCATCACTAGCCGATAACGTTGTCAACTGCCGTCGATAGGGTTTTTGGGCCGCAATTCAGGGGCCTGGACCAGCCGGACCGCCTTCCACCTCAGGGAAATTCGTTCACTTAACGCAAAATATGACGCGACCTTCGGCCTCGACTTTCCGTAGATGTTAGTATGAAGATGGGAGGGCTCCGGAAGCTGGCCAACATGAAGAAGGATGCCCGCCTGACGATTCGAATTCCGAAAGAATTAAAAGACAAGATCGAGGGGATCGATCGAGTCTATGGCGTCGCGTTGCCGAAGATCGCCAATGAATGCCTCAAGGCATTTTGTGAGTACGTTGAGCAAAGGAAACAGACGCCTACTTTCCCGCTGAGGATTGGTCCCTTCTCACCCAGTGACAAGACGCCTGATCGCGCTTCACTTCGTAGGGGCTGAGGAAATTAAAACCGTCACCGACTAGCCGTCGTCGTGGGTGTGTGGCTCGCTCTCGGTGGTGAACGTCGAGCAGCTGCCAAGCCATGACCTCTCGGCTCGCCGTAGCTTTACACAAAGGCTGGTTGGCGAATGCGGGTTGAGCGTTTAAACTCTCGCGTGCGCACGGAATCGCTGCAGATCCAAAACCTCATCGACGGCCAGTTCGTTGAGCCATCCGGCGGGACGTACCTCGACAATATCGAACCGGCGACTGGCAAACCGTATTCGCAAGTCGCGGACAGCGATATGCGTGACGTCGAAGCCGCTGTTGCCGCGGCAGAGAAAGCATTTGTTGATTGGTCTAAAAAATCCGCGGCGGAGCGATCGAAATTTCTGCTTCGTATCGCCGACCTGATTGAGCGCGATGTGGAAAGACTCGCGCGCGCCGAATCGATTGATACGGGCAAGCCGGTCTCACTCGCGCGCATCCTGGATATTCCGCGCGCCGCGAGCAATTTCCGGTTTTTTGCGACCGCTATCCTCCACACCGAATCGGAGGCCCACATCACGGACAATGTCGCTTTCAACTACACGCTGCGACAGCCGCGTGGAATCGCTGGACTAATATCGCCGTGGAATCTTCCTCTCTATCTGTTGAGCTGGAAAATCGCGCCTGCGATTGCAGTCGGCAACACGGCCATTGCCAAGCCGAGCGAGCTCACGCCGATGACCGCTTTCATGCTGTGTGAGATTGCGCACGAAGCCGGTTTGCCAAGTGGTGTGCTCAATGTCGTTCATGGCACCGGGCCAAACGTCGGCGCTGCGATTACTGCGCATCCAAAGATCAACACCATCTCGTTCACCGGCGGAACGGTGACGGGCCGCAAAGTTGCTGAGGCATGCGCGCCGCTGTTCAAGAAAGTTTCACTCGAGCTCGGCGGAAAAAATCCAAACATCGTTTTCGCGGATGCCGATCTCGACGCGGCGATTGCCGGCAGTGTTCGCTCGTCTTTTGCAAACCAGGGACAAATTTGCCTGTGCGGTTCGCGCGTGTTCGTCGAGCGCTCCGCTTACAAGAATTTCGTCGAGCGCTTCATTGACAAAGCGTCGCAGCTGAAAGTTGGCGATCCGCTCGACGAGAAAACTGATCAGGGCGCCATAGTAAACAAGGCACAGTTGGAGAAGATCAAGTTCTATGTCGATCTCGCGCAGAAAGAGGGCGGCAAAATCACGCTCGGCGGTTCCGCGCCAGAACCGCCTAACGAACGGTGCCGCGAAGGTTATTTTTTCCAACCAACCGTGATTACCGGCCTGCCGGTTTCATGCCGCACGAATCGCGAAGAAATTTTCGGTCCGGTTGTGACGATCACGCCATTCGACCACGAAGAAGAAGTGGTCAGTTACGCCAACGATTGCGACTACGGCCTTTCCTCGAGCGTCTGGACACAAAACCTGAATCGCGCGCATCGCGTTGCAGAACAAATTCACACTGGAACCGTTTGGGTAAATTGCTGGCTCGTGCGCGACCTGCGCGTTCCGTTCGGCGGCATGAAGGCAAGC
>DASTZJ010000437.1:0-3802 GCA_035764345.1 Candidatus Udaeobacter sp. | reverse complement strand
GCGGCGGTTAATTCGAAGCGAACCTGATCGTTCCCCTTCCCTGTTGCGCCGTGAGCAATGGCATCGGCGTTTTCCGCGCGCGCGATCTCGACCATTCGTTTCGCGATCATCGGACGAGCGATTGCAGTGCCCAGAAGATATTGTCCTTCGTAAATCGCTCCCGCCTGGAACATCGGAAAAATGAAATCGCGCGCGAATTCCTCCCGCAGATCTTCGATGATGCACTTCGATGCGCCTGTCTTCAGCGCCTTTGCCTCCAATCCGTCGAGTTCTTCTTCCTGACCGATATCGGCGCAAAAGGCAATAATCTCAGCCTGTCCGCCCGAAGCAGATTCCTTGAGCCAGTGCAGGATTATCGATGTGTCGAGGCCGCCGGAATATGCGAGGACGATTTTCATTGTGGCATTGGCATCTTTGCCAATCAGTCTATCGGCTGGAAGCCGATTCCACGTCAATCACCGAAGGAAACGTCCACGTCACGTGCGGTCTGCACCATTTCGCCGTTAGGGGGAACCAGCTTGAGGCGATTGACGGCTTCGGCGATTGGCACCTGGCGCACCTGATAATTTTGGTAGCTAACCATCGAACCAAAATGACCTTCGTTGGCTAGTTGTACAGCTTTCACGCCAAAACGCGTTCCAAGAATTCGATCTAACGTCGTCGGTGCTCCTCCGCGCTGCAGATGGCCGAGAACGCAGGAGCGTGTTTCTTTTCCAGTGCGCTTTGCAATCTCGCGTGCGACGATTTCACCGATTCCGCCGAGACGAAATTCGCCGCCTTCTACGTCGCGCTTCACCTGTTCGCCATGTTTTGGCCGCGCGCCCTCTGCGACGACAACAACAGTCCCCAGATACCCGGCCGCCTCGCGCGCTTTGACCGCGCTCGCGATTTTGTCGTAATCGAATGGAATTTCGGGAATCAAAATAATATCGGCTCCTCCAGCGATGCCGCCGTGCAATGCGATCCAGCCGGCGTGGCGTCCCATTACTTCGACCACCATGACTCGCCTGTGACTGGTCGCCGTGGTGTGCACCCGATCGAGCGCATCCATTACCACAGCGACAGCAGAATCGAATCCGAATGTTGTCGCAGTGGCCTCGAGATCGTTGTCGATTGTCTTGGGGACGCCAATGCAATTGATGCCAGCTTCCTGTAGTTGCTGCGCCGTTACCATCGAACCATCGCCGCCGACAATGATCAACGCCTTTACCTGAAGCTCGACCAGGATCTTCTTGGCCCCTCCAATAATGTTCGCAGGCACGACGCTCCGATTGCCGGCGCCGATCTTGGCAACAAAATGACCGCGATTTGTCGTGCCAATGATCGTGCCGCCCAAGGCCATGATCCCGGTGATGCTTTTGCGATCGAGAATGACATGATTGCCGGGAGAAAGGAGTCCTTCGAATCCGTCACGAAAACCAACTACTTCCCAGCCGAGTTTCTCCGCCGCGAGTACCACGCCGCGCAGGACCGCGTTAAGTCCGGGGCAATCGCCACCGCTGGTCAAAACACCAATCCGTGGCTTCATTTTCGCAATCGAAGGATCAAAGCATTTTCTTTGAATCGGCCATACGTCCGCCGGCGGCCCATTGGTCATATAGCTGCCAGCCACGCTGCAAAAGGGCTGCGCCTTCACCGAACCGATTCGTGCTGCCCAGGAGCACGACCATCAAATGACGCGGATACACTGTTTCCATCTGGCCCTGGCGAACAACTTCCGCCTGACGATTGGCATACAGGATCAAACAATCACCGGATCGCGCGGTGCGACCAGTTTTGACTCCGTCGATGCCCATCTTTCCCAACAGTTCGTTTGTGTTGCGAAGCATGTAATTCAGTCGGCGCCCGCCTCTATCGAATGAGATTTGCCGTTCCTTTTGCGACACGTAGAAGCGGAAGCTGGCTTTGTTCATTGCGTACCGAGTGAGACGCGCCATGTCTTCGGCTGTCGAATACGGCAGCGGCTTGACCTTGTAATCGACGCCGTGTGGGTTAACAAAACGCGTGCGGTCCATCTTTAGCTGTTTGGCCAGCGCATTCATCTGGGCGACGAACGCGTCAACCGGCGTGTATTTCGAGCTCGCCTCGCCGGGCGCGAGCGCCTCTACCTTCGAGCCGACGTGGTACGCGAGCGTGTAGGCGGCGATGTTATCGGACTGGACAAGCGCAGCGTAGAGAAGATCGCGCAGCGAGATGTTGTCGCCCGGCTGAAAACCGATGTTGTTTTCAAGAGTGCCGACAAATGCTTCCTGAGGGATCGTGACCATCTGATTCAGATCGCCCGATCTTCGCTCTGCCCAATCGAGAACCACACTTGCAGTCGCGATTTTTGTCAGGCTACCGACTTGCAGTTTCTTCCTGGCTTCCTGTTCTTCCAAAATGTAGCCGGTTTGCGCATCGGCGATGAGATATGCCTCTGCAGCAGCAGCCGAGCGGAGAAGAGCCGCGCTGGTGAGAAAAGCGGAAAAAACGATCAGAAATCGACGCGATAAATGCATAAATGCCCTCGAACCGCAGCACCTTAATCGACCCGTTCTGATTCGCAAACGACCTCGCAACGCGTTCTAACTTGTCAAAGATGGATCGGCTTCTCCGACGACGATGCCAAAACAATTATCGAAGATGCATATATTTATGCGGCAAAGCCGCATTTCGGGCCATCGCGTTGAGCAGTCGCCACGCCGACCGTTCCACCTTTGCTCACGCCGCCTTATGTGGCATTCGAGCCCGACTTACCAATAACCGCATCACAAAATAAATAATGATTGCCGAAGGAACCGCGAGAAACAGGGAACCGACGAACGCAGGCCAAAATGTGGGCCAGACGACCCGTGAAAAAACATGCCAATGCACATAATCACGCAGTCCAAATTGGCGAAAATGCACGCGCTGAGCTGGCGGCTGTTGCAAACTCCAGCAACCCAGTTGGTACTCGGCAAGATAAACGGCAGGCATCGCCCAGATCATGACATCGTGCAGTGTCACAGCAATCGCAGCTGCGATCTTGTTACAGCGGCAGATCCAAGCCGTGCCGATCGATAGTAGCGTTTTTAACGGATAAAGCGGTGTGAACCCGAAGAAAATTCCGATTGCCGACCCAAGAGCGATGGAGTGCGGCGTATCAGCAATTGTCATCAGGGTCATGTGGTGCGCCACCAGCCAGCGTTTCGGCCGCGCAAGCGGCCCCGGCATTCGTGACTCATAATCCCCGGAAGATTTTGGGCCGGGCCGTAAGTCGTGCACTTTCGAACCTAAACTAAAATAACTCCGCTGTCTGTGCCGGTGTCTTGACGATTTGACCCAGTGCCTTGCGCAAACGAAGCGCCGCGCGCGGCGCGTAATCGAGATTGTTATTGTTAAAAATCACGTGTAACTCACGCGCTTCTCGTGCCAGCTTCCTGCTGCGCTGTGCCGCTTCTGCGATTTCATCATCGCTGTAATCGTAATCGAAACGCGCGGCCACCGTTTTGCCGGTGATGTAAGCCTTCGCGTTGCGCCCATGCAGCCGCAGATATGCGACTTTCGAGTTCGTCACCTCATCCACACCCGACGGCATAACCATGAAATGGTCCGATGCAGGCGCGTCGACGTTCACAAAAATTGCTCGATGCTTTCGTAAAAAATCAATCGTCGATTCCAACTGATCGCCGACTGCCCAATTGCGGTTTCGAAACTCAATCGCAAGCTCGTAGTCGCTCAGCATTTCGATCAATCGCTCGAGCTCGTCCACTTCATGTTTTCGCGGAGAAAACGAGGGCGAGAGTTGCAAAAGGAAGACGCCAAGCTTCCCGGCGTCGCGGAA
>DASTZJ010000436.1:0-3881 GCA_035764345.1 Candidatus Udaeobacter sp. | reverse complement strand
TCCGGGTGACCTTGAACAAAAGATCACGCCGTATCTGCGGCCGCTTTACGACGCCCTGCGTGAAATGTTAGAAGCAGAGGAAATGGAGCGAGCGCTTGCACGACAAACTATCGAAGTGGCACCACTGGCATATATGCGCGGGCGCACGTTGAATAATGCGTTTGTCATCCTGGATGAAGCGCAAAACACAACAACGGAGCAGATGTTCATGCTGCTGACGCGAATCGGTTTGAATTCCAAATGCGTCGTGACCGGCGACGTCACGCAGATTGATTTACCGGCGAACAAGCGCTCCGGGGTGGTGGAAGCCTTGCAAGCATTAAAAAATGTTCCCGGGATCGCAACTGTGTACTTTACAGAGCGCGACGTTGTGCGGCATGAATTGGTACGCGCCATTATTGGTGCCTACCAGCAGCACCGATCGCCTGCGCCGGCATCACGCAAATAAACAAGCCAATGTTCGATTTTCTGAAACGCGGAAGACTCGTCAGACGTGGTCTCGCTTCACGGAAGATGCGGCGCCGCCGGGGACGCAGCGAGCTAAGGCGCAACCTGGAATACTCACTTTCCATCAAGGTCGTAATTTTCACGGTGTTTGCCGGTGGCCTCGCGTTTCTCGTCTTTAGCGGCCAGCAGCCCGAACCGACGAAGAATTTTATCATTGCGCTGCTGGTCCTGGCCACGGCGATTACTCAGCTTTGGATTAACCAGCCCAAGAGCTTTTCACGAAGCTCCCGCATTCTTCTCATCTTTGGCGTCATTCTCGTGCAACTGGCCGTTACCAAACTACTGCTGGTTCTTTGTAACAGCGGCAGTTATCGATTTTTGAAGCCGGAAATGGCGGGGTTGATCACTCCCTACGCCTTTGCGCCGCTTGTGTTAAGCGTGTTGTTGGGTCGCCATCATGGGCTTTACGCCGCATTTTTTGTAAGTCTGTGGAGTAGCATGTTGTTTGGTCCAATTGACGCGCCGCTGCTGATAACGAGTCTGATCAGCGGATTCACGGCAGTCTCCCTCACATTACAGGTGCGCCGGCGTGGCCAATTGGTCCGCGCAGGCTTTGGAGTCGGACTCGCCATCTGGCTGCTGTCTCTGACGTTTGGTTTGATTGGGCCGATCAATTGGTTTTATCCAACCGCCAATGATTGGGGTATGATCGGACTGCAAAGCGCGCTCGCTGTTGGCAACGGAATTTTGACCGCGACTCTGGTTGGCGGCGCCCTGCCCATCCTCGAAAACTTGTTTCAAATCACAACGGACATTTCCTGGCTGGAAGCATCCGATCTTAATCATCCGCTGCTGCGGCGCATGACCATTGAAGCCCCGGGAACTTATCATCATAGCCTGGTCGTGGCCAATCTCGCGGAGGCTGCTGCGGAAGCGATCGGCGCAAACGCAACGCTTTGCCGTGTCTGTGCCTATTTTCACGATGTCGGCAAATTAGTGAAGCCGGAATATTTCACCGAAAACATGAGCTTTGAACGCAACCCGCACGATGATCTGGCGCCGACCATGAGTGCCTTAATCATCATCGCGCATGTTAAGGAAGGCGTCGATCTTGCCCTGAAATACAGGCTCAACCAGCGCATCATTGATATTATCCAGGAGCATCATGGCACCTCGCTGGTCCGTTATTTTTATCAACGCGCGCTTCAGCAGCACGAGGATGCGCGCGCAGGCGGCAAAATCATGAAATTGCGCGAGGACGATATTCCAGAGGTGAAGGAAGAAAGTTTTCGTTACAGTGGACCGAAGCCGCAGACAAAAGAGAGCGCCATCGTCAGTCTGGCTGACACTGTTGAAAGCGCCTCACGTAGCCTGGAAAAGCCCACGCCGCAAAAAATCGAAACACTCGTGAACGAGCTGATAGAGGAGCGAATCAGCGACCGGCAACTGGACGATTGCGATCTGACGCTTGGCGAACTGAAAATCATTGCCGAACGGTTCCGGTTCACCCTCATGATGATGTTGCACAGTCGGATCGCCTATCCGAAGCCGGGCCAAAAAACGACGACCATCATTCCGCGCGACGAAACTTCGCGCCCAGACGTAATGGTCGCTACACGGAAGCCTGAAAACGCTCCACCCGTCTCAGCCGCGTAGGATAAGGGCAAAATTCTTCGCAAACGAGCCTGCGGAGGCGGCGTTAGACTTACAATTCCGGCGGACGGGCGCGCGGTTCGCGATCCTTTGAGGTCGCTGTACTCGGCACAGTAACGAAAGGGCCACCTTCCAAAGGCGTGACTTTGGTGAAAGCGACATCGGGCATTTCGCTCGGGAGTCCTTCAAGTGGAAAATCTTTTCGCAGCGGAAAAAACGGATAGCCCTCCCACATCAAAATACGACGGAGGTCTGGATGCCCGTTAAACTTGATTCCCATCATGTCGTAAATCTCGCGCTCGTGCCAATTCGCCGTCGGCCAAATGTCGGAAACGGTATCCACAGCGCCGGCGTCTTCTGGAACTTTTAGCTTTAGGCGCAGATGAGCTGCGTGCGGCATTGAGTAAAGATGATAGACAATTTCGAAGCGGGGCTCTTCGCCAAAATTGTCGATGCTGGTAATATCGATTAGATAATCGAACAAGAGTTCGTCCCGGCAAAATTTGGTGATCTCGCGGAGATCATTCGCGGCAATTGTATAACTCGTTTCACGGCGAAATTCAGTCTTATGCTGAATTTTATCGCCGAACGATTTCTCCAGTGAAGCGACTGCTTCTTCTGTGGTCATAAGCAAACTGTCATTCTGAGCGAAGCGAAGCGCAGTCGAAGAATCCCGTGGCGAAACCGATGGGTAAATGAACGGAATCCCTCGACTTCGCTCGGGATGACAGCATGCTCCTCATCCAAGCGCTTCTTCCAGTTTTTCGGCTAACTCTGGCTTTTGATTTCTGAACGAGCGTTCCCGCGAAATCTTCTCCTGCAATTTCATCAAGCCGGCGAGCAACGCCTCCGGACGCGGCGGACAACCAGAGATGTAAACGTCGACTGGAAGAAGCTGGTCGATTCCTTGCAACACGGCGTACGAGCGATACATGCCGCCGGTGGAAGCACACGCGCCCATGGCGATCACCCATTTCGGCTCCGGCATTTGCTCATAAATGCGTTTTACCGCCAGCGCCATTTTGTAGGTAACAGTACCTGCCACAATCATCACGTCGCATTGCCGCGGCGAAAAACGCATCACCTCCGCCCCGAAACGCGCGATGTCGAACCGCGACGCAGCGGCAGCCATTAACTCAATCGCGCAACAAGCCAGGCCCATCGGCATCGGCCACAGCGAATTCTTACGCACCCAATTGAGCGCCGCATCGAAGCGCGTAAAAATGACATTGCCTTCAATCTTCGAGTCGTATGCTGTCGCGCGTGTTTCGGACATGACAAAAGTTAAGATTGGGCGCTAAGCACGCAACCCAATAATAGCTCCCAAAATCTAAAGGCCGCCTGTCCCTTCGCAAGGGAGAGGGTAGGGTGAGAGTTTGTTAATGGCGTTGATGACGCCTCGTTGCAGCGTGAGCTTCCCGGTTGTATAGAACGGCCCTTATCAAAATGACGACACCTGTGCAACGCACGCATCTCGACGATCTCGAGAATCAAAGCATCTTTATTTTCCGCGAGGCGTATCACGCTTTTAAAAATATCGCGATGCCCTGGTCGATGGGTAAAGACTCAAACGTTCTCATCTGGCTTGCGCGCAGGGCTTTCTTCGGCCGCGTTCCTTTTCCAGTCTTGCACATTGATACGACCTACGAGTTTCCGGAGATGCTGGAGTTCCGCGAATGGGCGACAAAACATCACAACCTCGATCTGATTGTTAAAATCAACACCGAAGCCCGCGCGCGTGGGATTGGTTATGAGACGCACGATCCCGTAACGGTCACGCA
>DASTZJ010000435.1:0-2692 GCA_035764345.1 Candidatus Udaeobacter sp. | reverse complement strand
CCAGGTTCTTTACTTTCACCTGCGGCCATTCATCTCCGAACAAGACCGCAACGCGGGCGCCGAGTTGCTCGGCGGTTTGGAATTGTTTGCCGACCTTTTCGCTCGTGAGCGGATAATCCACGCGATAACCGTGGTCCCGCAATTGTTGACTCTGTTTCAGCGCATCCGCGCGGCGTTGTTCCTTAGCGATCACAATGTAGATATCGATCGCTCGGTCGGCCGCGATTGCTTCCTTGATTTTCTGGTGCACATGAGCTGTTTCATTGATTAACTCCCCGAGCACAACATCGCCCATTGCGAAACCGAGTGCCGGTATTGAGACAGCGCCATCGCTTAATTGCGCGATTAGGTTGTCGTAGCGACCGCCACCGGCGATGGCGCGGAATTTGCCGGAGCGGTCGAACACCTCAAATACAATGCCGGTGTAATAGGCCAGCCCGCGAACAATGCCCACATCGATCGCCACATAGTCAGCAAGGCCCCGCTCGCGAAGGCCATCAACAAGTTGCTCGAGTTTCTGGCTCTTCCCACCAGTCTTTAGAATTGAAAAGATTGGATCGGCGAGTTTGCCAAGTTTCTCCGCTGTTTTCTCGCGCGGTTCACGTCCGGATTTATCGATTGCCTGCAACAATTCGTCCCACCGGTCCGGCGACACGTCTTTTTCGCGGAGGAAATCGGTCCAGAAGTCGCGATCGCTGACCCGGACGACAAAGTCTTTTTCGATAAAGCCAAACGCACGCAGGATGTCGATGCAAAGCGCCACTAGCTCGATATCAGCGGCCAGGTTTGCCTCCCCGATAATGTCGCAGTTGAGTTGAAAATGTTCGCGCAATCTTCCGCGCTGTTGTTTTTCGTAACGGAAAAATTGACCGATGGAGAACCACTTAAGCGGCTTCTTGAATTTGCGCTCATGGGCTGCGACCACGCGAGCAAGCGAGGGCGTGAGCTCAGGGCGCATGGCGACTTCGCGCTCGCCTTTATCGGTAAAGTTAAAAAGTTGATCGACGATTTCTGCGCCGCTCTTTTTTTTGTAGAGCTCGGTTGATTCGAGAATGGGGCCGTCCCATTCAATAAAGCCGTACCGTCGCGCGACTTCGCGCCAGCGCGCAAAAATGTAATTGCGCACCGCGCAGTCGTCGGGAAGAAAATCGCGAAAACCAGGTAAAGCCTGCATAAAATGCTACGTCATCCTACCTTGTTGCAACAAAAGGGGTTATCCCCACGGATGCGACCACGCGAGGCGGAATTTACGATACCAGGGCGTAAATGAAGAAGCTTCGGCACTAAGGGGCCGGAGAGATACAGAATGGAGGACATCCATTCAATCAAAGCAGAGGGACAAATATGAAACAAACGAGATTAGCAAAAATATTGGCAGCAGGATTTGCCTGCGCGGCGGCGTTAGGGATAGCGCTGGCACAGACCACGACTACCACGACCACGACTGATCCTGTAACGGGCACCACTACAACTCAGCAGACAACAACCAGCAGTGCTGGCACAATTGTTACGTACACACCGGATTCGGATTACTTCATGTTCCGGACAACGCCGGAAGTGGCGCCAACACGCTATTATTACACTCGAGACACCACGGTGGTAGATCCTGAGGGACGCACCGTCAGTTGGTCGGCCATTCGACCAGATATGCCGGCGACGATCTATTACACGACCGTTGGTGACCGCGTGCTCGTGCGCAAAGTGGTGTTGAGCCGACCACCCAGAGTTATCAAGCACGAGGAAACAACCACTACAACGACGACAAGGCCTTAACGGAAAAATTGTTGCGGCTAAAATCACAGGCGCCCGCGAGAAATTTCGCGGGCGCTTTGCTGTACGCACGTCGGTGCTTTGCGACGGTGGAGGGCGATAGCGATTTTCAGATCTCCGCTTCTCGCGTAGATTCACAGCCGAATGGCTGTATCGACCACAGAGAAGCCGGATTTGCAGAAGAAGGTGCATGAGGTCCCGCACAAACCAGGTGTGTACTTGATGCGGGACCGATTTAACCGCGTGATTTACGTGGGTAAGGCGCGCGATCTACGCAAACGAGTGGGTTCATACTTCCTGCCATCCAAGCTGGCGCAGGCCGATTTGAAAACGCGCGCCATGCTCGACGCGACATGGGATTTTGAGACACATACGGTTCGCAGCGAAGCGGAATCCGTTTTGCTCGAAGGCAAACTAATCAAGGAATACCGGCCGCGTTATAACGTTTCCTTTCGCGACGATAAAAGGTTCCTTCTAGTCAGGGTCGATCTTTCGGAGGAGTGGCCGCGTTTTCGGCTCGCCCGGTTCAAAAAGGACGACGGTAGCCGCTACTTCGGTCCGTACGCGCATGCCGGAGCACTGCGGCAGACATTGAATTTCATGCGGAAAAAATTCGGGGTGCTCACATTTGGACGAGGCTCGCCCACGGAGCGCGAATTAAAATCAGCGACCTATCAGGTGCCGGTGCGCTTGAGCGAAATTAACGCAGATCAATACCGCGACCGTGTACTGCAAGCCTGTGAATTTTTGGAAGGAAAATCGAGGGAAATGATCGCGACGTTGGAAGAGGAAATGCGCAAAGCGGCGAAGAAAATGGACTTCGAGAAAGCAGCCGAACTACGCAATATGATTGACGATTTGCGCAGCACGACAAGGCCAATGCGTCGATTTACCCGCGGCAGTCTGCCGAGCACAATCGATC
>DASTZJ010000434.1:0-3794 GCA_035764345.1 Candidatus Udaeobacter sp. | reverse complement strand
GTCGGAAACTCCTCTAATGAGCAGCATTTGGGTCAAATGGGTTCGCAGGCTCCAATCGATTGCGCAGAATGGGCGAAATTACTGCAAAAACGAATTCGACCTGCAACGATATCAACAGGTTGAAGACGTAGCTGCTGAGATCGCCGCTAGATACTCCGATGATGAGCTGCAGACGATCAAGGCGATGTTTAGACGGGAGACCGGGCCGGCAACTCCAAAAATCGATGTGCGAGCGGCCGTTATCTTCGAAAACAAAATATTGCTTGTAAAGGAGCGAGGCAACGGTTGGACATTGCCTGGCGGATGGGTAGATCCCGGAGAGTCCCCAAGCGAAGCAGCTGTGCGCGAAACAAAGGAAGAATCCGGGTATGACGTGAGCGCCGTTAGACTAATGGCGATCTACGATCGCGATAGGCAGGGGCATCCGCCGTGTCCTTTTCACGTCTATAAGCTCATTTTTCTGTGCAATCTTGTGGGAGGTTCGGCCGAAACGAGTCTCGAGACTGAGGCGGTCTCCTTCTTTCGCGAGGACGAATTACCCGCTCTCTCGGAGTCTCGAGTGTTATCACGGCAGGTAAGACGTGCATTCGCTTTCGCCAAAGACGCGAACTTGCCTACTGATTTCGACTAGACTAATGCGGCGGACTTATGTCGCGGCGCAAGCCGCGATGCTACCGATGCAAAAATCCAGTCAATGGGCTGGTTGCTGCTGCGACATCCAACTTTTCGGCTAATCCGATTTCGCGCGCTTCGCGACCTGCCTCGATGGCTTTTTTGAATGCTTTCGCCATGCGAACCGGGTCGGAAGCAATTGCGATTGCTGTATTAACCAGAACTGCGTCGGCGCCCATCTCCATCGCTTCAGCCGCTTGACTGGGCGCGCCTAGCCCGGCGTCAACGACTACCGGCACCGTGGCTTGTTCGATAATGATCTCAATTTGGGGACGCGCTTCGATCCCGCGATTGCTGCCGATCGGCGAACCGAGCGGCATCACCGTTGCGGTACCGATGTCCTGTAACCGTTTCGCCAGAACGGGGTCCGCATTGATATAGGGAAGAACCGTGAAGCCTTCCTTCACAAGAATTTCAGCTGCTGCCAGCGTCTCGACCGGATCGGGAAGCAAATAACGCGGGTCTGGGTGAATCTCGAGCTTGATCCATTTCGGTAAGCCTGCGCTCGCGGCCAGTCGCGCGAGGCGCACAGCTTCGTCCGCGTTGCGCGCGCCGCTGGTGTTCGGCAGGAGAAGGAAACGTTTCGGATCGATAAAGTCGAGAATGTTCGCAAACGGATCGTGCCTCCCGGAAATATCGGCGCGTCGCAGCGCCACGGTCACCAGCTCCGTCCCGCTGGCAATGAGCGCATCGCGCATCAGCTCGTTAGACGCGAATTTCCCCGTACCAACGAGCAAACGCGAGGTAAACTCGCGATCAGCGATCTTCAGTTTCGAAGGCTTGTCCGCCATTTCCAAACCATAAACGAATTTGTGGGAGCTCGCGAATTCGGATGGCTACTCTATGATTATGTGAGGAGGAGGCAGATGAGAATATTACTGGTGTTTTTGTTTTCACTGACGACCAGCATGATTGTGTCCGCTCAGGATCCCACAAAGCTCGCGCCGCAGAATTACAAAGTGCTGTTTGAAAATCAGCAGATGCGGGTGATCGAATACCGGCTAAAGCCGGGCGAGAGGGACCCGATGCATTCGCATCCATATGGCTTGTTTGTTTATTTCTTAAGCGACGCCAAAATCAGAACAACCTTACCGGACGGCAAGACGAGCGAAGACTCCAGGCACACAGGCGACACGGTTTGGCGCGATCCTCTGACACACGCTGTGGAAAACGTCGGAAATGCAGAGGCTCACGCTTTGCTTATTGAGCCAAAATCACATTCACAACAATCAATGCCCCACACGTCTCCGCAAGAGCAAAGCGCTTCTCCACAAGAGTATGTGCTAGGTCCCACCGAGGGCGAGCATCTGATTCGGAACGCTGGAAGCATTTTCATCAAGGTCGATCCCAGCAGGGGTTCAAACAATATGACCTTATGGACACAGCACGTGCCGAGGCGTACTGGCATCGCAATCCATCAGCATCAAGAAGCCGATGAGGTGCTGTTTGTTCTGGAAGGCACCGGTTTTGGCATATTGGGCGATAGACGGGTGCCGATTGCAAAAGGCTCAGCAATTTATATTCCCAGGGGCGTTTGGCACGGAGTTGAAAATCCCGACAGTGAACTACTGTTGCTTTTTGTCGTCGCGCCACCGGGACTAGAGGCGTTTTTTCGTGAGGTAGCGAGTGCTCCTGGAGCACCGCCAAAGCAGCTAACTCGGGAACAATTGAACGAAATCGCCCGAAAACACGGGATGCAATTCAAGTAACGCTGCAAACCTGTAATTCGCGGCAGCTTGCCGCGAACGGATGGCGCGATTTTGAGTGTTAATAGTTCTTAAATGCATTCGGCTAGCAGCCGACTGCTACAGGCTCGCAGCCTGTGCTCCCCAGAACTAGAATGCACGCGCCACTTTCTGGTTGTACGGAGTACATAGTCACGCCATATTTCCGCCGGTGACCAAATTCGACCTTCGCCAGCAAGATTGCATTAAGAGAATGTCGCGGCTGACAAATGAAAGTGTTGATCTTGTGGTGACCTCCCCACCCTACAACCTGGGAATCAGCTACGGAAAATATTCCGACTGCCAAGGTCGCCAACCGTATTTGCAATGGTGCAGCAAGTGGGCAGCACAAATTCGAAGACTTCTCAGATCGAACGGATCTTTTTTTCTGAACGTCGGCTCGGCGCCATCGAATCCTATGTTGCCGCACCAAATCGTGATCGAGTTGACGACCGCCTCAGGCGGATTTGTTTTGCAGAACACGATTCACTGGATCAAGTCGATCACAATTGAAGACCGAAAGGGCGATCTGAAGTCGCACGGTCATTTTAAGCCAATCAATTCGAAGCGGTTTCTTAACGATTGTCACGAGTACATTTTCCATTTTACTAAAACTGGACGATCTGAAATCGATCGGCTCGCAATCGGCGTTCCGTATCAGGACAAAAGCAACATCGCCCGCTGGTCGCACACTCGTGGAAGCGATCGACGCTGCCGCGGCAACACGTGGTTCATGCCCTACGAGACAATTCAAAGCCGCGCAAAGGAGCGACCGCATCCGGCGACGTTTCCGGTTCAACTCGCCGAATGGTGCATCAAATTGCACGGTATCTCACGAATCCAAACGATGCTCGATCCGTTTCTCGGGATCGGAAATTCCGCCGTCGCTGCGCAGCGCTGCGGCGTAAAAAAATTCATCGGGTTTGAGATCGACGAAGCTTATCTCGCAGAGGCCAGGCGGCGCTTGGAAGCACTGCGATGAGTCATCACTCAAGTCGAGCTTGACGAGCTCAACATCCTGCCGATTGCTGACGAAACTGGCCTCATAGAAATTTGCTAACTGGATATTGTGGGTTTGTGACATGTGATACAGCGTAACAATTTCTTGAATAGGTTAATCTTAATCGGGCAAATCGTCGTCATCCTGAACGTCATAGCAACGTCTGGCGCGGGCGCGGCCCAAGCTTCTCTCAATTTCGCTGGCACCAGCTTTTCTCCAGGTTCAACCGTCCAGGCTAATGTTCCTTTGAGTGCACTCGAAAAATCATACGCCGGGCAAGGCGGCAATCCCGTGCCGCCATACGCGGTGGCTGTGCTGGCAACGCCAGTAAATTTTGATCCAACGAAGAGCTGGCCTGTTTTGATACCGTGCTCCACGAGCGATTTCAAACGTCAGAA
>DASTZJ010000433.1:0-2053 GCA_035764345.1 Candidatus Udaeobacter sp. | reverse complement strand
CGCTCCTGCTTCTCCCAGTAGCGCGAATCCGAGAGCGATTTGCCAAGACCCACCGAATCCAAGGTTGCACCATGTCCACGTCCCGAAGATGGGAAACAGCGCGAGAACAATGCGTCGGGCAATTGACTTGGTTTCGACACTCGACAAGCCAAAGAAGAAAAACACGCACACTCCTGCGATCAACGCTGTCAAAACTTGCGCAGGAAAACTGTGAATCCATCCTGCCTGCTGCAAAAGAGCGACTGGGAGGACGCTTAGAACTGCGCCAAGTGGGAAGACAGAGTAATACTTGCCCTCGAATGGAACCAACTCGTTTAGCCATGCCCCCGGATGCCTGTCAAGGCCAAGATGGCCACGCAACAATGCCGATGCAATCCGGTTCGTATAATCAAAGTCGTGCATCGTCGCCTTCGTTGTTTTGAAGAACACGATGGCCGCGATGACGGCAAGGATGATCGCCACGATCCAGTTGCGCGAGGCTGCCGTTACCACCACTTTTTGACAAAGTTCTGGGGCCTCTTCAGTGCTCCGTGTCTCCCCTGTCATATCCGATTTATCCGATTCGCTGCTCACAACACGCTAAGATAGATTATGCGTGTTTCTCCGAGACTGAGCAAAAAAGAGCTGTTGTTCATTGCTGCCTACCGCGGGGATTGCTGCTGTAAAGAACGACGCATTGCCCCGTAACAACGGCTGGCTTGCACGAGCGGAAAGCAGGCCGCCTAGGTAAGTAAACCACGAGCTAATTAACAGTCCTGTGATTACGGTTGCCATCGGTCGGTGGGCGACAGATACAAACCGGTAGAATCGCCGCGAGAGAAGATCGCCAAGATAAATCGCGAGCGCCAGATAAATCAGAGCTAACATATGCAAAGGAGAGCCAATGGTTGAGAGTCGATAGTTGATAGCGGACCCGCTGCCCGCTTTCGCTTTGCTACGGCGTGGCAGGCGAATGCCGTTTTACTTAGAAGCGCGAGAGGGTGTCAAGGATTTCGTGATTTTTTGGCCACTGATGATTCAAAGACAGTTGATCGTTGAGAGTCGATAGCCGATAGGCGAACCGGTGCTGCTGGAACCGAAGTTTGAACCGCGAATCACACTGATAACACGGATCGTAAACAATGATGCCCAGGATAAACGCGAAAAAACATTAGAAAATGATCTAGCTCTGCATTTCGTTCGAGGCTATCCTGGTATTTGGTGGTAACCTCTTTCCTTCATTGCTCAAATTTCGTGATTCGATCTTATCCGCTTCATCCGCGTGATCCGCGGTTTGCTGCTCTTCGTGTCAATTAGTGACTATTCGTGTTCTAGGGCTGGATTTGGTCGGTCCAGAGGAACTGCCAGGTGGCTATCGCGTTGATCGCAACTGAGGCGGCGAAAAGCGAGAGCTCAGGCACAAAGATGTTCGCGGGGCCGTTGCCTGTCAGCAGAAGAAACATCCAGGGAAGGAGGATCATGGCGTAGCGATAAGAGAACTGCCAGCTCCCCGGATTTCCATGCAGCCAAAGCACGAGGGTTAAGAGGGCGATCGCCACCCATGCGGCCACCTTGTATCGGCCGCCCTGGCGAAACAGCAGACATAGGAAAGGGCTGGCGAGAAAGATTGAGCAGCCGAAGCCGTTTGGTTGAATGTAGGGAAAGTAACCGAGACTCTCGAACCCTTGAAACAGCATCGTATAGATGTTCCACGGTATGGCATGAATCGAAAACAGCCCATGTTGATACCATGGCTCGTCACGTACCTCCGGGATGTGGATGTAACCAAAGTCGAAAATTGATTGGAAACGCGCGAAGTTATAGGCAGCAGTCAGGAGCGCGAGTGTTACGGGCAGGCTCAGGAAACGGATCAACATTCGACTCTTCCCCTGGAAACCTCGTTTTAGATCCGCCAGTCCGATCGCGTTCCCAGCTTGCGGCGGACTGCCGCCTTCCACAAGAACTACGGACGTGCCATGGGAGACCGCCGCTCCTTGTTGTCCATTTGGCTGGCGCCAGAGAAAATAAAGATAAAGAGGCAGCGTAATGAGTAGCTCGGTGCGATTCCCAAAAG
>DASTZJ010000432.1:0-10310 GCA_035764345.1 Candidatus Udaeobacter sp. | reverse complement strand
GGCATGAAAGTCGTCCAGACATCGTAATCCGGACCGAACTGGCGAAGAAACACCAGCCCAAACGCGCGCAAGCAGAGGAATACTGGCAGCAATATGACTGTTCCAACATATGGAAGCGCAGCCAGACAACAGGTCGCGCATGTCACGATCCCGCCAATCACTAGTACAGCCAGAACCAAAACAACCCCGAACAAGCAAAACAAAAAGAAAGAGGCCAGATGATGCCATATCAGAAGCGTTACATCGCGAAATGCCTCTGATGCGCGGCAACGCCTCCGGTACATTACCGGCACCATGAAACAAGTCGCAACACTAGCAAAGATGACGATCGAAACCCAAAAGACAAAAAGGAAAACGATCAATCCGATAGAGGTGATCGACACCGTTTCACCCGCGCTTTGTTTCAACAAGCCCAAGCCAACGATGCTTGCCACGATTGCCGCTGCCAACAGCAATACAGCGAACATGACCGCGAGTAGAAAGAAGAAGTAACTGTTTCCTTCTTTCCGATACTCGCGCCATGGTCCCGCGATTGCTGCCTGATTTCGGACAATACAGTCTGTAAAGATGAAATTGCCGCGCGCCTTCAACCACGTCAGCGCGACTACCAAAGCGAGAACGACCAGCGCCAACAAAACGATCGCCACCGCCAGCCACGGTTTCCATTGCTCAAAGTGAGGCGGGATCACCTCCTGAGTCGCTCGATGCGATTGAAAATTGCCAAAGGGCGATGGGAAATTGAAGCCAACACCTGCAAAGTGCCCGGACAAGAACGCCGCGAAACCAATTACCAACCATTTTTTTAGGTCGAACGGTTGAAAAAGAATCTTGTTCGTCAGCTCGAACGCTTCGCCAAAAGGTTTGAAAATTTCGATCCTAGGTCTGACACCGTTCATGGCGCGCATTCTGAAACGGTTTAGTCGGTGTAATCAAGCTCGCGCGATCTGGGCTCTGCGAAACATTTAGGCACTGGATAAGCGCTGTAGCGTCCGCTCCTCAGCGGATCATAAGTGGCCCTGCGGCGGCTGCGCTGAGCGCAGCGCACTCTAAACCCTGGTGCCGCACGGTTGTTTAGTGACCGAGGCGCGTCATGTTACCTGTCGATGTCGCATGGAAAACGTCGCTACCCAATCGGAGCCGAGCTAATCGGTCCTAACGAAACACACTTCCGCGTCTGGGCGCCAAAGGCGCAACGTGTCGATCTTGTTCTGGAAGACAGCACAGCGAAAAATTCAAGGCAACGGGTCCATGCGTTGGAAGCAGAGGAAGGGGGATACTTTTTCGGAGCTGCCAACGCTGGCGCGGGCGGTCGCTATCGGTTTCGCGTAAACAACAATTTTTACCCGGATCCAGCATCACGTTTTCAACCTGATGGACCCCACGGTCCTTCCTGTATTGTCGATCCAGCCCAGTTTCGGTGGACCGATTCGCGTTGGCCCGGCATTTCGCTGAAAGGCCAAATCATTTACGAAATGCACATTGGCACGTTCACGAAGGAAGGAACATGGCATGCTGCCGCAGAGCAATTGAAGGAGTTGGCGCACATCGGAATCACCGTGATCGAGATGATGCCGGTCGCGGATTTCCCCGGGAAGTTTGGCTGGGGATACGACGGCGTTGATCTTTTCGCTCCTTCACATTTGTACGGAACGCCAGATGATTTGCGAGCATTCATCGATCGCGCGCACTCGTTAGGCCTGGGCGCGATCCTCGACGTCGTCTATAACCACTTTGGTCCCGACGGGAATTATCTCGGTATTTTTTCCGACGATTATCTGATCCGCGGGAACGAAAATGAATGGGGCGATGCAGTTAACTTTGATGGATCGAATTCGGAACCAGTCCGCGAATTCTTCATCACGAATGCACGTTATTGGATCGAAGAATTTCATTTCGATGGCTTTCGCTTCGACGCGTTGCACGCTATTCGCGATCGATCGGGTGAGTACATCATTGGCGCGGTCGGACGCGCGGCGCGCAAGGCGGCCGGTACACGCTCAATTATTCTGATAGCCGAGAACGATCGACAGGAAGCCAAAATGGTGCGGCCTCACAGCGAAGGCGGTGATGATTTGGACGGAATGTGGAACGACGATTTTCATCACAGCGCCGTGGTGGCGTTGACCGGCCGCAAGGAAGCCTATTACGGCGATTATCGCGGCGCGCCACAAGAGTTTATTTCTGCTGCGAACTACGGTTTCCTTTATCAAGGCCAGGCGCTCTCATGGCGAAAGGCATTGCGTGGATGTTCGACTTTCGGCATTGCCCAGGAGGCCTTCGTCTGTTTCATCGAAAACCACGATCAAATCGCGAATACCGGACCCGGTGAACGAGTCCGTTTTCAAACTTCGGCCGCGCTTTATCGCGCGATGAGCGCTCTGCTGTTGCTTGGACCCTGGACGCCACTGCTGTTTCAGGGAGAGGAGTTCGGCGCGTCGAGCCCGTTCATGTTTTTTGCCGACATAGGCGATGCGTCCGTGCGCGATGCCATTGGGAAAGGCCGCGCCGAGTGGCTGGCGCCATTCCTATCACTCAGCGAGGAAGAAGCACGGAAAACTTTGCCGGCGCCTGACGATCCGGAAGTATTCGCCCGCTGCAAACTCGATTTTTCCGAGCGCGAAAAAAATCGTCAGCTTTACGATCTACATATCGATCTTTTGAAAATGCGACGGGAAGAATCGCGCTTTCACCAGCAAGCGCCTGAAAGCACCGATGGCGCAGTCTTGGGAACGACGAGTTTCCTCCTCAGATATTTTTCGAAACAGGATGACGATCGCCTGTTGTTAGTCAATTTCGGAGAGCGTCAGGTCTTGCACCCTGCTTCAGAGCCTTTGCTTGCGCCGCCATCGGGCTACCGCTGGGATATGGTTTGGACAAGCGAGTCTCCCCGCTACGGCGGAGCGGGGGCCGCTGTCACCGCTACTAAAGAGCAATGGTCGCTGCCAGGGGAAGCTACTGTTGTGCTGCGGCCCACACTAGGAAAATGACAAAGCCGAGGTGCGCACGCACCTCGTAGCCAAAGCAGGGGCGATCTTTAGCTATGAGAAAAGTCCGCGACGGTGAGGGGCGCTATCGCAACGCGGGAGGCCCGTGCGCTCAACACTTCAAACCTTGCGACCGAACTTCTTCTCTAACTCAGCAAGCGAAACCTGGATCATGGTAGGCCGGCCATGCGGACAGCAATAAGGCAGATCGCAGTCGAGCAGATCGCGAATCAATTTCTCTATCTCGGGGTAACGCAACGGATCATTGGCCTTGACGGCGTGGCGGCACACCGTCTTGGCAATCATCTCCTCACCCAATCGCATCGGTGAGGTGCTGTTGCCGGCGCTCTTTAGGTCGTCAATTACTTTGCGCATGAATTGAGCCGGATCTGCGACGTTCAAGAAACCGGGGAGACTATCGATCTTGAACGTGCCTGGCCCGAAACTCTCGATCCCGATTCCCATCTTTTGCAGGATCGATAGGTTACGTTCAATCCAATCGGCGTCGCGCGGCGGCACATCGAATGTCTGAGGCAGGAGCAGCTTTTGCGTTGGGACTCCCTGCTCCTCCATTCTTTGCCGCAATTCTTCAAAGAGAATTCGCTCATGCGCGGCATGCTGATCCACCAGAACTAGCCCCTCAGCATTTTCCATCAACACATAAAGCTTGCTTAACACACCGATGATCTGGAACTGCTGCTGGGCAGCGAGTCGTTGTGATCGTTGTAGAGCGAGCGCATCGCTTGCCAGATCAATGTGCGGCTTTGGCAGGCTGGGCGCCTGTCCTACAGTCTCTGGAACTCGTGCCTCGCTGGGCGCGCCGACCGTGGCTATAACATGGCGGCCGTCCGCGGGACCTAGGTGTGGTAACTCACGATGGGTCTCCTGCGGAGCAGCCACCTCGGGGCGTAACTTAAGGTCAGAAACTGCTTTCCCGGGAAGGGCAGCAGGCGGAATCGATGGTGCACGAAATTTTTCCTGCCAACCCACCCGACCGCGTTCCAAGGTTTGCTGAATAGAATGAACGATCGCTTCCCGCACTGCAGTCGGATCGCGAAAACGTACTTCGCGTTTTGCCGGGTGAACGTTCACGTCTACCGCCGCGGGATCGATCTCGAGAAAAAGAAATGTAACCGGATACTGACCTTTCATCAGAGCGGTATGATAACCCTCGCGGATAGCTGCTGTGAGAAGCCCGCTTTCAATGGCGCGACCGTTTACAAAAACGAGCTGTTGCGTCCTTGTCTGCCGGCCCAGTCCTGCCTGACCGATAAACCCACCTACACGAATCTTACTTGAAGGAGCGGAGTTTACCTCAACCAGTCTCTCCAAGAGCTCAACACCATACAAATCGCGGATTCGAGCACTCAGTGTTACAGCAGCCGGTAACTGGAATAACATGCGGTCGTCTCGTAATAACGAAAAGCCGATTTGAGGATGGCCGATTGCCTGTAAATGAATTTGATGTTCGATGTTACGGCTTTCGGTATTTTCGGAACGAAGAAATTTTCGCCGTGCCGGTAAGTTATAAAAAAGCGAGCGCACCTCGACTTGCGTACCCGGCGCTTCGCCGCCGTCACGCACGATATCGATCTTGCCGCCGTTGACGACGATTTCGGTTCCTGCAACTGCACCGGCCTGTCGAGTCGTGAGCCGAAATCGCGACACACTGGCGATGCTTGGCAGTGCTTCGCCGCGAAATCCCAATGTGGCCACAGCTTGCAGATCTGCAGCCGACCGAATCTTGCTGGTGGCATGGCGCTCCAGCGAAAGCAACGCGTCATCGCGATCCATACCGCAGCCGTCATCGATTACTCGGACTACCGAGATTCCTCCGCGACGAATTACAGTATCGA
The DNA here is from genome assembly GCA_035764345.1 of Candidatus Udaeobacter sp. Classification (GTDB taxonomy): domain Bacteria; phylum Verrucomicrobiota; class Verrucomicrobiia; order Chthoniobacterales; family UBA10450; genus Udaeobacter. The sequence goes on along the minus strand of DASTZJ010000432.1, from coordinate 5,470 downwards.
TTTTGCGGGCGCCGGCGTCGATGCTGTTCTCAGTCAATTCCTTCACCACTGAGGCCGGACGCTCCACGACTTCGCCCGCGGCCACCTGGCTGGCCACGGTCTCAGGCAACAATCGAATCCGGCTCATGCGATCTCCAATTCTAGTTTTGGGCCGGTGAATTGCGAAGAAATTGTAGGGCGGGCGCATCGCCTGCCAAATCACAATAAAGAAGGCAAGCAGACCGCTTGCCCTAGAGCGGTGAGCCCCGCTGCGTCAATCCTTGCTCGCTCCATCGCGCCGCATTTTGACTTGATTATGCTGCAGCCGTATTTTGCGGGCGCATGATTAATGTCACCGACAATGCTGTTCGACAGCTCAGAAGTCTGCTTCCGGCGCGGGATGAAAATTCGCGAAAAGGTCTGCGTGTCCAGGTCGCGAAGGGCGGTTGTTCAGGGCTGCATTATGAGATGACCCTCGACGAAAGAAAAGACGGCGATGCCGTGGTGGAGCGAAATGGAATGCAGTTTTTTATCGACGGCGAAAGCATTCCCCACCTGCGCGGCGCCACCCTGGATTTTACCAGTGGCTTAACCGGCACCGGTTTTCGGGTCGTTAATCCAAACGCATCGCGCACCTGTGGATGCGGTTCGTCGTTTGAAACGACACAATCAGCTTGAAACCGGGTAATCTTCTCGCGCTGGCCTGATGGACTATGGTTCTTATCCATATGACGAGCCGTACGCTCGTCCACGACGACGGATCAATTATTTTGCCTGGACGGTTGTCATTCTGCTTCTGACCGGATTCGCGTTGGCCGCGTGGCTGGGCAGTTTTTACATCTTCAGTCAACCGGAACGCCCTGATAGCTACCGTATTTTGCAAAGACTGCGCAAAATCGAGCCACCGAAGCGTTTTGAGCTGACCGCGGCTCCGGCAGGCGAATTTCTAAACGCGCAGCAACTTTACGAGCGTTATTCGGAAATGGGCAACGCTGAACTCGCGAGGACGAATGCTGAACTGGCACGCAATTATATTCGGAATTATCAGCAGGTGCGCGGCCTGGTGCCCTATGTGGTAGGCCGGTACAAAATCGTTGCAGCACGAGAGCTCGGGCCTGGCGATGTGTTTACCTCTGGCATGGTCGCCCTGACCGATGCTGTCGATAACGGCGAGTTGGTCATGGAACATCTTTACCCAGCGAATCTCGAGGCGCTGCCGCTGATGAAACAGACCCTTAATGTTGGATTGGAAATCAAGCTGGAGCGTTCACATGACATTTCTGCCGTGCTTCACGCCGAGCGATTAGCCGATGGCCGCATGATGATCACTGCTGTGCCATTGCTTTATGGAAGCTATACGGTCACACGTGGTCTGGGGACGTTCCGCCTTGAGCCACCGCTCAGTCTCAACCTGGCCGCGGGCTGGCCATTGTTTAAGACATCAGAACGCAGTGGAATTGAACAGCGCTACGCAGAGTACCAGCAAAAAACGGCAGTAGCGCAAGGCGGTCCCATTTCCATACCCGGCTTCAGCCCCAGCGCGACGCCTCCGCCCGCCGCGAATGAATTGGTGCGCGTCGAGCAAGCGATTCCCATTGCAACACCGCCGACTGCGCCAATCATAGCAAAGAATGAAAAGCTGGCTAAGCCAACGCCGCCGCCAAAAGGCAGAAGATGGGGCAAGAAACAAAAACTCGAATCTCCACCGCCAGCATCGACTCCAGCACAGCCAGTGGTTGCGCAGAAACCAAGTGTGCCAACTTCCACACCGTTCACACTCGCGTCCGCAGCGACGCCGCCAAACGCTCCCGTGGTTACGCCACCACCAGCCGCGAACACCTCCAATGCTCGAGTTCCAGCAGTCGCCCAGCCACCGTCTGTTCCCACTGCAACGCCAGTGCCAGTTCTGCCAGCTCAGCCCGTTCCCGCCGACGCTTCCAATGTAGCCCTGGCTTCAAATGCGGGCGGTGGAAGTTGGAAAACATTTCCGCCGGGCAAAATGCCGCTCGGCCGGCTTATAGGGACAGGCGATCTGCGTGACGTTGCTGAGCACGGCCTTGCGGGCGAACGCGTTTATTTGAGGGGACAATTCGTCGTGAATTTTTCCGATGCCAACAAGGCCGTGCTACGTCCTCGCACCAAGTTGACCGACAAAGTGCTTCACTTTGGCGGGGGTTCTTCTACGCGTATCATTGTCGAATTTCCAGCCGGCTATGTGCCTCCGCGGCAAGGCGCGGAAGTGAGCCGCGATGAACAGCGGCCCTACGAGATCACCGAAGTTCGCAAACAGGAAGACGGACAGCTTAACGTCTTTGTGCGCGAGATCATGCAGCCGAATTAGTCGGTTGCGCGGCGGCTAATTGAAGGTCCCGCTTTATGAAATGCCATGGAAGACTCATGCAAGGATTCAGTGCTGGCGGCTACCAATTGATACGCCAAGAAGCTCGAGAACGCTTTGTTGTGTCCTTTGAGGGACTACGAATAGTGCGAAACCCGCGCCAACAGCTGATGCGTACGCTCGCGAACATTACCCTTATCACCTGCCTGATCGTGAGCGCCATCAGAGCTGCGCAAGGCGCAGCGTCAGTTACGCCCGGCGAGGCGTCGAAGGGCACGAGCGACGATCAGGAAAGACAGATCGCTGCGATCAAAAGTATCACACGCGACGCGATGAAGGAGTAAAATCTGAAGGCACTCATCGTGCGGGTGACTGCAGAAGGCAGGCAACTCTACACCGATGCGTTGGGCGAGTCGATGTCTGGCGTACCAGCAACTCCCAGCATGCATTTTCGTAACGGCGCGATGGCGTTCACTTACATATCCACAATGCTCCTGGAGCTTGTCGACCAAAAGAAGGTGACGCTCGACGACAAACTGAGCAAATACCTGCCCGATCTCCCGCACGCAGATCGCATCACCCTTAAGAACCTTGCCAACATGACATCAGGATACGCCGACTATGTCTACGAGCCTGAAGTGCTGCACGGAATTTATCTTGATCCCTTCCGGCAGTGGACGCCCCAGGAGCTCATCAAGATCGGCGTATCGAAACCCTTGATGTCCGAGCCCGGCACCAACTGGGGCTACTGCCATACTAACTATGTCATTCTCGGCCAGGTGATCGAGCACGTCACCCATATGCCATTAGCTCAGGCGATGCGGCAATACATCCTTGATCCAATGGACTTGAAGCAGACCCAGAGCTTCAGCACACCGCAGATCCCAGAGCCAGTGTTACACACGTTCAGTTCCGAGCGGCGCTCAGAGCTCCACGTTCTGGCTGAGGTACCGTTCTATGAAGAATCAACATTCTGGAATCCCTCATGGACCACGGCCGAGGGAGCGATCCAAACCACGGATATCACCGACATGTCGAAGAGCATGGAGGCAGTTGGTACCGGCAAACTTCTCTCCAAGGAATCGCTCGCTGCACAAGTGAATCCGAATCTTGTAGGCTTCGGCAAAGCCGATCCCCACTGCGCCGCCTGCCACCACATGAGTGAGGGACTGAATTACGGGCTTGGTGTAGTAAACCGCGGCCCCTGGATCACACAAACGAAGAGCTTCGCTGGCTGTGGCGCGACGGTGGGTTACTTTCCATCAAAGAAGCTGGCCGTAGCTGTGGCGGTCACCTACGGCCCCAAGGCCTTCGACAACGAGGGCGGCTACAAGAACGCGAGTGACAAGATCTTTACCTCACTGGGCAACGCCTTAGCACCCGGCACCCTTTCAAAGCCAGAGCCATGACCGAGTTCTCGCAGCCGTAATTGGCAGGGACGGCGCACCGCGCCGTCCGGTCATCGCAGCGCGATGACCTACCGCGTGCTACTCAGAGCGCGACCGAACATCTTAGCGCCAAAAGCGCTGTATCACTCAAGTCTGGGACATCGCCCCAGGAAATTTGAATCACAACATTAACAAGATGCGCTGAAGGCGCCATTCAGCGCTGGCCGGTTTTGGTCTCATATCATCCCAGGGCGCTGCCCCAGGCTGACGATGAATGTGCACCGTTGGCGCTATGATGCCGTTGTTCTCGTTCGCGTCTATTCGCGTGATGCAGACTCATTGAGAGCTTACTCAGTGCGCGATCTCAGAATCAACTTGCCGTCGCGGATTGCAATCGTGCCAACACCGGACTCGTTCCGGTAATCGGCAAGATAATCTCGCAACCGCTTCGACCGATATTTCCAATTTAACAGATCGGTCGGAGCGGCCTCGCCGTTTACAGTGATCCCTCTGAGCTGCGGGTTCTCCAGTGACTCCGCGCCTTTTGGTTCGAGTGTGATGTCACCGTTAAAATAATAACCTGATCGACCGATAAATTCTCCAAGCGGAACACTCGCCTGACAACGCAGACGATCTTGCTCAATTGAGACAAAGACTTTGCCGCGCGCGTCCTGGTTCGTGGCGATTAAAGTATTGATGTCATCCGCCGTGAGCTCAAGCTCGGCGGGTTGACCCGCGCGGGCTTTTTGCTCGAAATCCTGACACCGCTCGTGGACGGATTGAAGTTGCGCGTCCGAAGCAGTGAACTCAGGTATCGGCACGGGCGTTTGAGCAATTGCTTGCGCTTTCGTCAGCCAATAGAGGCCGTGGAAAATTGCCGAGTGCCGATGCAAACCCCAATACATCCCAGCAAAGCAAGCGATTCCCAGCACAACTGCAAACACAACAAGGATAAGGCAGCCGCGGGCAAAACAGCCCAATCCTTTCCTTGGCGGCGGCGCGTCAACCCAACCGTTCATACAACGTGATTAGAGATAAGTGACAAGCGACCAGTGATAAGTGAATCCCGTAGCTTGTCACAAGTCGAATTTGCCAATCACTGATCACCGATCGCTAGCCTGCTCCCTCCATCTTCGCCTGCGCTTCCATCAACTTGTCATAAAGCGCGCGTAATTCTTCACCAAGCACGCGCGTTCCTGCGAGGACCGGCATGAAGTTCGTGTCACCGCTCCAGCGTGGGACGATGTGAATATGCAAATGATCCGGCACTCCCGCCCCTGCGCATTCGCCAAGGTTCAACCCAATATTAAACCCCTGCGCCTTTGTCGCAGCACGCAAAAGCGCCTGCGCATGCACGACCAAATTCCATAGCTCAACAATCTCATTCTCTCCGAGCGCCGAAAGCTCCGCGACTTTGCGATATGGCACGGCCATCAAATGACCGACCGCATACGGATAACGGTTCATCATCAGGAACGCGTTTTTTCGCCGGGTGATCACCAAATGCGCGGCGTCATCGCTCGCCTGCGCTGCCTCGGAAAGAAAATTCAAGTCGCGCGGTTCCTTCTCGAAATACTCCACCCTCCATGGTGCCCAGAGCGTCTCAAGTTCTTTTTTGGGAAATTCTTCTGCCGACATGCCTGACGGCCAACGAGATTAGGGTCGCGGACACGAAAGTCGAGCCAGCATTTCCGCCGCCCTTTTTCTTGTCATTCCGAGCGGAAGTCGAGGAATCTCTCGATGACCTCTTGAATCCAGCTTTCTC
>DASTZJ010000431.1:0-2894 GCA_035764345.1 Candidatus Udaeobacter sp. | reverse complement strand
TCGAGATGTTCGTAACCACGATCGATGTGATAGACGCGGCTCACTTCGGTGATTCCATCCGCCTTCAATCCCGCAAGCACTAACGCGGCGGATGCGCGCAAGTCGCTCGCCATCACTGGCGCGCTGAGGAGACGATCCACTCCATCAATCACCGCGGTCGCACCCTGCAACTCCACTTGCGCACCCATGCGTTTTAGCTCCGCCACATGCATGTAGCGTTGCGGAAAAATGTTGTCCGTCACAGCACTGATGCCTTTGCTGGTCGAGAGAAGCGCGCACATCTGCGCCTGCATGTCGGTAGGGAAACCGGGATAAGGTTCGGTGGTTAGCTCCAGGGCGCTTGCGTCTCCGTTCGATCGGATCGAAATCGCATCATCTTTGATGTCGATTGGAAAGCCGCATCTGGTCAGCGCATCAGTGACTGCGCGAACATGCTCGGGTTCCACTCGCTTGACAGTGACTCCCTCTCCGGCAATTGCGCCCGCCACGAGAAATGTTCCAGCTTCAATCCGGTCCGGGATCACCCTGTGTTCAGCACCGTGCAACGCAGAAACACCTTCAATGATGATTCGGCGCGTTCCCGCGCCCTCGATCTTCGCGCCCATTTTGTTCAGGAACGCTGCCAGGTCCACCACCTCGGGCTCTTGGGCCGCTCCATCAATAACGGTTACACCATCGGCCAGCACGGCAGCCATCATCACGTTATCGGTACCCAGGACGGTCGGCCCAAATTTCCCATGCATGTCGATCACCGCTCCGGTCAATTTCGGCGCAAAAACCTTGATGTCGCCGCCCTCCACACGCACCGCTGCGCCGAGCGCTTCGAACCCTTTGAGATGCAAATCAATTGGCCGATCGCCGATGACGCAACCACCGGGCAAAGCGACGGTCGCTTCTTTGCAACGGCCTAGCGACGGTCCAAGCACACAAACGGAAGCGCGCATCTTGCGCACGATGTCGTACGGCGCAACCGAGTGGGTCTTTTCTGCCGTGACGCTGACTGTTCCACTAGCGCGTTCCACCTGCGCGCCCAAGTGAGTTAAGATTTGCAGCATGTAATGCGTGTCGCTCAGGTCGGGCACGCCGTGGACGACACAAGGCTCTCGAGTGAGCAACGTCGCGGCCAGAATCGGCAGCGAAGAATTTTTCGAGCCGCTGACCTTGATGGAACCAGAAAGCGGATGGCCGCCGTGGACGAAGATCTTATCCATACCTGGCAAAAAGGAACCGTGTCGCCCCTGAATAATCGTTTTTCGAACAAATGTCGCGATAATTTTTTTCCGCCAAGGCCGAAAGAAGAGCCTCACTCTGGCCGAGTCCTATTTCCAGGGCCAGCATTCCACCGCGCCGGAGCCGCGAGGGCGCCTGCGCAATCAACTCTCGCACCAGTTCATCGCCCCGTGGACCGGCGAAAAGCGCAATCTCCGGATCATGCAAAACTTCGCGTGAAAGAGTGTGCCGGTTTTGCGTCGAGATGTAAGGAAGATTCGCGACAATAAGATCGAAAGCTCCCTCGACATTTTCGAGGAGACTGCCTTTCAGAAACCGGACCCGGGCGCTCAAGTTTAACATGGCGGCATTTTCTTGCGCGAGGGCGAGCGCGTCATCCGAAATATCGACCGCCAGAATCTTTGCCTCGGGAAATTCCGCAGCGAGACTGAGCGCGATCACGCCGCTGCCAGTACCAACATCCACAATCTCGGATTTTGGTCCGCCTGAGGCGCATTGGATTTCGGATTTTAAGGACTCGACGAGCTCTTCCGTTTCCGGCCGCGGAACCATCGCGCGTTTGTCGCATAGAAAAGTGAGTGCGCAAAATTCTACGGTGCCTAACAAGTGCTGGAGCGGCTCGCCTTGGCTGCGTCGCCTCACCAAATCGCGCAAGGGTCCGAGTTCAGTTTCAGTCAGCCCCCGCTCGAATTCCAGATAAAGCTCGATCCGCTTCCGCCGCAGCACGTGCGCCAACAAGTGCTCGGCGTTCAGCCGCGGATTCTCAATGTTACACTTTTTGAAATACGCAGTCGTCGCTTGCAGGACTTCCAGAACGGTCATGATTCCATGATGACCCTGGAGTGGGGATCCATGGAACCTTTTCTGCCGAATCATCTCACGGAATGCAACGCTAAGTTTGAAGAGCAAGGAGTGACGGCTTTCTAGCCGTCATATCTACCTCAACGGCTGGGAAACTGTCGTTCCTTGAGTTACGTCTGCTGATTCTTTTAGGCGTTCGGCCACATCGGCGGCTTGCAACGCTCTGATCAACTCGTCCAGATCGCCGTCAATCACGCGATCAAGATTATGAAGCGTCAAGCCGATGCGATGATCGGTCACGCGGTTCTGCGGGAAATTGTAGGTACGAATTTTTTCTTCTCGCCCTCCGGTGCCGATCTGGCCGCGGCGTTGCGCGCTATATTTTTCGGCCTCTTCGCGCTGCTTTCGCTCCAGTAAGCGTGCACGCAAGATCGAAAGTGCTCTTTCCTTGTTCTTGATCTGACTCCGACCTTCCTGGCAACGTACGATTGTGCCTGTGGGGATATGCAACACCTGCACGGCGGAATCAGTCGTATTCACGCCTTGTCCACCGGGACCTCCGGAGCGCGACACTTCAATTCGCAAATCTTCCGGCTTCAATTCAAGATCGACCTCTTCTGCCTCCGGCAGCACAGCGACCGTGGCCGTCGACGTATGAATGCGACCCTGCGCCTCGGTCGCAGGCACGCGTTGCACCCGATGCACTCCGCTTTCATAACGCAGCTTTCGAAAAACAGATTCGCCCGAAACGCGGAAGATCGCTTCCTTGAATCCGCCGAGCTCCGACGGACTCGATTCGAGGTCCTCGGTTTTCAGGCCGGCAGATTCCGCGTAACGATGGTACATGCGGTAAAGGTCAGCCG
>DASTZJ010000430.1:0-6193 GCA_035764345.1 Candidatus Udaeobacter sp. | reverse complement strand
GTGTGGCGCGGGCGCGAGAAGCTGCATTATCTCAATCCAATGCCGTTGCATGAGATCTACGAACGTTGGATTGGCAAATACGAACGCCATCGCCTTCAGGCGTTGAGCGATCTGAAAAAAGGTCTCGAACAAACCAAAATCAAAAAACTGAAAAGAAAGTAATCCTATGCAAACAGACCAATTCGTTTACGTAACGTACATTCGCACAACACCGGAGAAATTGTGGAAGGCGCTTATCGAACCGGAATTCACTCGGCAATTCTGGTGCAACACGACGCAGGAATCCGAATGGAAACCAGGTGCCACGTGGAAAATTTTAATGCCGGGCGGAGCTGTCGCCGACAGCGGAGAAGTTGTCGAGATCGATCCGCATCGGCGTCTCGTTCTGAAATGGCGGAATGAATTTCGGCCCGAATTAAAGGCGGAAGGTTATTCACGCCTGACGTACCAGCTCGAACCCGAAGGAAAATCGGTCAAGCTCACCGTCATCCACGAAATGGAGAAAGAAGGCTCGAAGTTTATCGAGGCCGTGTCGAGTGGTTGGCCGCATATTCTTGCGAGTCTTAAGAGTCTGCTGGAAACCGGCGAGTCGTTGGAAGAAACCCGCGAATGGCCGAAGGATCTGACTGCCACATCAAAAGATAAAGTCGACTAGTAAGTTCAATCAACAAAGCGCACATATGAAAAGAAGACTAGAGCTAACAAAAGCGCCAATCGCAAAAACGGAAATGCTCATTCGTAAGCCGGTTGCCGAGGTATTCGAGGCTTTTACGAATCCAAAAATTACCTCCAAATTCTGGTTTACCAAAGGCAGCGGAAAACTAGAGGCTGGTAAACAGGTCACGTGGACCTGGGAAATGTATAACATTTCCACGCAAGTGAATGTCAGTGAAGTAGAAGAAAATAAGAGAATCCTCATTAATTGGCCATACGGAGATGTCTCCACCACCGTGGAGTGGGTCTTTACTCCTTATGAAAATGACGCAACCTACGTCAGCATTACCAACTCCGGTTTCACAGGAGATGGAGACAAGGTAGTAAACGACGCTCTTGATTCAAAGGGCGGCTTTACGTGGGTCCTTGCAGGTCTCAAAGCATTGCTAGAACATGGCGTCGAGCTCAACCTTGTGGCCGACGCATTTCCAAAGGGGTTAAGGGAACATTAATCCTGTGGGAAAGGACACGATTATGAAACCAAATTGATCGGCTACTGGGCGACCACTGCGATCCTCGTGGTTGCGAAAGAAGGCTCAAAGTTTATCGAGGCCGTGTCGGGCGGCTAGCCGCATATTCTTGCAAGCCTTAAGAGTCTGTTTGAAACCGGCGAATCCTTGGAAGAAACGCGCGAATCGCGGGCTCCTCGCGCGTCTTCATTATGGAGTTGATCCACGATGTTTACGGCATACATCATCGTCACCGTCTTGACCGTCGCAGCCAACGCATACGCAGCGGTTGTTGACTTCCGCCGCCCGCAGTGGGTCCTAGACAATATGTCCAAATGGGGCGGATCGGATTCGTGGCTGTCAACGCTGGGCGCTCTTGGACGATTAGTGGGTATCGGCATTCCTCTGATCGGGGTGGCAGCCGGCGTCGGTCTGGTCTTGTTTTTTGTTGGCGCTATTGCCGTCGTCATACGTGCTGGTTGGTACGCGCACCTTCCATGGCCGTCGACTTATCTCCTACTGGCGATTTGCGTCGCTCGCAATTCGGCTCGCAGTGCCGTGAAAATGTGTTCAGCAGCGACAATGTCGATCTTTTGGGACGCTGCAAAATTTTTGGGAAATGTCGAAACAAGTGGATGCCAAACGTCATCATTGTGAGGGCCCAAAGTTTTGCGGCCCGACAACAATCAAAAACGAAATAAGAAGAGGAAAAGCAAAATGAAAACCATACAACCACGAATGAAAAACCCCGCGATGCTGATTCCTGACGTGATGCAGCCCCTGATGGCTTTTGTTGCGGCTGTGAGAAAGAGCGGTGTGTCCCAGCGCACACTCGATCTTGTTCACCTTCGCGCCAGCCAGATCAATGGCTGTAGCGTCTGCGTCGATATGGGCTCTCGAGAACTCAAGAAGGCCGGTGAGACAGACGATCGTCTGTTCTCTGTAGCCGCCTGGCGTGAAGCGCCCTATTTTACCGACGCCGAACGTGCCGCGCTGGCGCTTGCCGAAGCGGTCACAAGGCTTAGCGACCGATCCGAACCAGTGCCGGAGGAGATCTGGAACGAAGCCACTCTGCATTATGACGAGAAGGCGCTCGCAGGACTAATCCTTTGGATTGCCACGACTAACCTTTTCAACCGTGTCAATGCCACCACCAAACAAGTGGCCGGGGACAATCAATGGACCAGTCGCTGAGGAGCAAAACACAACACAAACAACTGAACCTAACACCATGAAATACGCTCTACTTGTGCATGTGAACAAAGAGGTTGTTGACCAATTTAAAGACGCAAACGAAAAGGCCACTGCAAAGGCCGCTGGTATGGCTTACGGGGAAGCCCTGCGGGCTGCGGGCATCTTTGTCGCAGGGGCAGGTCTGGGGTCGCCGCAGACGGCCACGGTGGTATCGGTCCGAAACGGAAAACGCCAGGTGCATGACGGCCCGTATGCCGAGACGAAGGAATTCCTCGGCGGGTTTGTCATCATCGACGTGCCAAACTTGGATGCTGCACTGGAATGGGCGGCGCGTAATCCGGCTGCGGCTGACGCATTCGTCGAAGTGCGCCCATTGGGCGGTTCGTATTTTGCCGCGAGCGGCAAGTAATCCCCCCTGGTCTCGCCACCCGACCTTGTAACGAAAGGAGTAAGCAATCAATCATGAAAGATGCCACCAAACGTTCGATTCTTCGCTCGATGCACATCGTCTTTAGCATTCCGATACTCGGTTATATTTATAGTCCGTTTGAAGAAATTCCAAATTACGCCCCCGTTGTTGGTTTGTCGCCGCTCCTGTAATTGTACTTTCGGGATTTTGGATGTGGAAAGGCCATGTCCTTCGACGACTTATTCCGAAAAGATCGGCCTAACACGACACAACAATAGAAAGGAAACCGATATGAAAAACGTTAAAACAAAAACGGAGTTGTCGCCAAAACAACGTGAAGAACTGCTCAGAGCATTGAAAGCCCGCTTTGAGAAAAACATGAACCGTCATAAAGGTCTTGAATGGGCTAAAATAGAAGCAAAGCTGGAAGCTAATACTGAAAAACTTTGGTCACTCAACGAAATGGAAAGGACCGGCGGTGAACCGGATGTTGTTGGTCATTATAAAAAGACTGGCGAATACATCTTTTTTGATTGTTCACCGGAAAGTCCCAGAGGCCGCACAAGTGTTTGTTACGACCGTGAAGCGCTGGAGTCACGGAAGGAACATAAACCGAAAAATAGCGCTATGGATATGGCAACGGCCATGGGCATTGAGCTTTTGACGGAAGAACAATATCTAGAGCTGCAGAAACTTGGAAATTTCGATACGAAGACGTCGAGCTGGGTGAAAACACCTTCTGATATTAGAAAACTCGGCGGCGCGCTCTATTGTGATCGCCGCTACGGCCGCGTTTTCGTGGGTCACAACGGTGTGCAGTCTTACTATGCCGCCAGGGCGTTCCGTGGCTCGCTAAGGGTCTAAATTTGTGAACAGACAGCTACATCTGCATTCGAGAACGGATCATCTGGACGAATCGGTAGCGCCACACGCTACGCGAATGCCACGGCGAAATCGAAATTCAAAAGCGGCCCCTGATGATACACGCTGAACTGTTACGTCGGCTTTGCCGCGCTCGTGATCTGCTGCGTGACTGGGAGGAAGCTCCGCTCTCAGTGAATGAGGTGGCTCGTCGAACGGGGTTTTCTTGCTTCCACTTCATTCGACTGTTTAAAGCTGTCTTCGGCGAAACACCGCATCAATATCAGTCGCAGGCGCAGATCGAACAGGCGAAGCATCTCCTTGTTCTCAGCGACTCATCAGTTACCGACGTATGCATGGCAGTCGGGTTCTCTAGTTTAGGGAGTTTCAGCACCCTTTTTTCCCGCCGAGTGGGAATGTCGCCCTCCTCATTTCAACAGCGTTACCGGCCGTTAGCGGGAAATCCGCGAACATTACCGCCATGCCTGATCCCCGGCTGCTTTTCCCTCATGGGCCGAGTTTCCCCGAAGTCAGCAATTTCAGAGAAGCGCCGTCCGGATGCCTTTGATAGGCTCCGCGACACATATGAAAATCAAACTAAACAGCATCTTCGTAGATAATCAGGACAAGGCGCTTGCGTTCTATACCGACGTGCTCGGGTTCAAGAAGAGCAAGGAAATTCCGATGGGCGAATTCAAATGGTTAACCGTTATTTCACCTGAGGGACATCCCGACGTCGAACTTGTGTTCGAACCGAACGCCAATCCTGCCGCAAGGACGTATCAGGAGGCCATCTTCAAACAGGGCATTCCGATTACGGCATTCGAGGTGGATGATATCGACGCGGAAACAAAGCGTCTGAAGAAGAAAGGCGTGCAATTTACGATGAACCCAACAGATGCGGGGCCGGTGAAAATTGCCATTTTTTCGGACACCTGTGGGAATTTGATCCAGATATACCAACCACCGCAAAAAGAGTCGTGAGTTAGTTCAACGATGAGCGAATCTGCCGCGCATGATGCGATTGAAGCCGTTGCGCGTGATTCGTATGGACGACTGGTCGCCTACATCGCCTCGCGCACCGGCGACATTGCCGACGCACAGGATGCGTTGAGCGAGGCGCTGGTTGCAGCCCTCGAAACTTGGCCAACGAATGGAGTTCCAGATAAGCCCGAAGCATGGCTCTTGCATGTGGCCCGCAACCGATTGATTGACGCCTCCCGCCGGGAACAAACCCGGCGAGATGCCGAGCGTTTGTTGCAACAATTCGCCGAGGAAGCTGAAGCGACGACAACGGAGCACGAGTCTTTCCCCGACGAACGCCTGAAGCTGCTTTTCGTGTGTGCGCACCCTGCCATTGATGTCGCTGCACGCACGCCCCTCATGCTACAGGTGGTGCTTGGGATAGACGCAGCAAAGATAGCCTCTGCTTTCTTGGTGTCTCCCGTTGCCATGAGTCAGAGACTAGTGCGGGCCAAGACCAAGATTCGCGATGCCTGCATTCCGTTTCGCGTCCCTGACCCGCCGGAATTGAGCGAGCGACTTTCGTTCGTTCTGGATGCCATCTATGCCGGTTACACGACTGGCTGGGAGAACTTGATGGAAACGGCTTCTACGCACCACGCGCTCGCGGCAGAGGCCATCGCGTTAGGACGAACGTTAACGCAGCTGATGCCGCGTGAACCCGAAGCTCACGGTCTACTTGCGCTGATGTTACACTGTGAAGCGCGACGCGGAGCACGTTACACGGGTGACGGTCAATTTGTGCCTCTCGATCAGCAGGACACGGCTCTTTGGTCGCAATCGATGACTGACGAAGCCGAGACACATCTGCACTCAGCTGCCGCGTTCAAGCGCATGGGACGCTATCAATTGGAAGCTGCGATTCAATCTGTTCACGCGAGTCGAGCGAAAACCGGGTGCATTGATTGGAAGGAAATCGCTTTGCTCTACGAGGGGTTGGTGCGAATTGCGCCCAGGATCGGTTCGCTTGTTGGGCGAACCGTTGCGATTGCGCAAACAGGCGAGCTAGCTGCCGGTTTTGCTGCGCTTGAACAGATTCCCGCGGATCAAACGGCAGATTATCAGCCCTATTGGGCGGCGCGCGGCCATCTGCTTCGCTTGCTGAACCGGAACGATGACGCGGTCGAAGCGTTCAATCGTGCCGCGAGCCTGACGGATGATCCCGCATTGCGCGAATATCTCCTCCAACGTTCGGCCGAGAACGTTAAGAGCAACGGCTGAGCGTACGTTCAGGCGTTTCTATCTTTCGCGGTCATTTCTTGTTAGCCGCAAAGGAAGGAGAAACCTTGACTAACTGCGGCTAACAGCCTTTGACTAGCGTTGCCTTATAAGGACTCGTCAAGGACATGCGAAATAAGGAACAAAAAGGAGATCTGACTGTTCAGGCGATTGCAGGAACGCATGTTGTGTTACTCGGGATCGACTTATCTGAGCAAGATTGCCCGGGCTTGCTGGGGTTCGCCCTGCGACGAGAAGATCATACCGAGGGAGAGAAATATTGGCTGTCGGGATATAAGACTTTCGCCAGCGTAGAGCCATCTCC
>DASTZJ010000429.1:0-3269 GCA_035764345.1 Candidatus Udaeobacter sp. | reverse complement strand
AACGTAGCCGAGGAAGTATCGAGGTCCTTCCTCGATTACTCGATGTCGGTCATTATTTCGCGCGCATTACCGGACGCGCGCGACGGCCTCAAGCCATCGCAGCGCAGAATTCTCTACGCGATGCATGATCTCTCTCTTTTTCCGGGACGACAGCATCGCAAATGCGCGAAGATTTGCGGTGACACCAGCGGAAATTATCACCCGCACGGCGAAGCGGTGATTTATCCGACGCTCGTCCACATGGCGCAGCCGTGGGCGATGCGCGAAACGCTCGTCGACGGCCAGGGTAACTTCGGCTCGGTCGAAGGCGATCCCCCTGCAGCGATGCGTTATACCGAAGCGCGCATGACGCATCTCGGCGCCGCGCTCATGACCGACATGGATAAGGACACGGTCGATTTCGTCCCAAATTACGACGAGACCCGCACCGAGCCGACCGTTTTCCCAGCTGCTTTTCCAAATCTGCTTGTTAACGGTGGAACCGGCATCGCCGTCGGCATGGCGACCAATATTCCGCCGCACAATCTCAGCGAAGTCATTGACGGAATCTGCGCACAAATCGACGATCCAGACATCACGCTCGACGTGCTCATGAAACACGTGAAAGGGCCGGACTTTCCGACCGGCTGCGTCATCTGCGGGACGGGCGGAATTCGCCAGTATCTGGAGACCGGCCGCGGCAGTATGAAGGTGCGCGGCAAGGCCGGTATCGAGGAACTCAAAGGCGGCAGGGAACAAATCGTCATCACTGAAATTCCATACAATGTCAATCGCGCCACCCTCGTCGAACGCATCGCGTCGTTGGTGAACGAAAAAGTGCTAACAGAAATCAGCGCCGTTCGCGACGAGTCCGACGAAAATACGCGGGTCGTTATCGAGCTGAAGCGCGACGGCAATCCAAAGGTCGTCATCAACAATCTCTACAAGCACACTGCGATGGAAAGCTCCTTCGCGGTCATCATGCTCGCGATTGACCGTGGGCGCCCAAAACTGCTTCCGCTTAAGGAAGCGAACGCCTGCTATATCGAGCACCGCCGCGAAGTCGTGCTGCGCCGCACGCGCTTCGAATTGCGTAAAGCGGAGGAACGAGCTGAAACGCTCGAAGGTTACCTCATCGCGCTCGCCAACCTCGACGAGTTTCTCCGCATCATTCGCGGATCGGCCAGTCGCGATGAAGCGCGAGTTAAATTGCTCGCCTTCGAATTCACCAAGCGTCAGGTCGAGCAGATCGGCATACTGATTCGCAGCGAGGCCCGCCTGACAAACGGGCGTTACGCCTTCAGCGAACAACAGGCTGACGAAATCCTTAACCTTCGCCTGTATCAGCTCACCGGACTCGAGCGCGAAAAGATCAACAAGGAATACAAGGAATTACTCGAATCGATCAAAGATCTCCGCGACATCCTGGCCAAAGAGCAACGTGTCTTAACCATCATCAAAAAAGAGCTCCGCGAGATTCGCGACAAATACGGAGCGCCGCGCTTGACGGAAATCGCGCCCGATCAAGCCGAGATTAACATGGAAGACCTCATCGCAAACGAGGGTTGTATCATCAGCATCACGCATGGCGGTTTTATCAAACGGACGGCTGTAAGCGCGTTTCGCGCCCAGCGGCGCGGTGGCAAGGGCGTGATCGGCATGCAAACGCGCGAAGGCGCCACGGAAGAAGAGGAAGGCGATTTCGTGGAGCACCTTTTCACCGCGACCACGCACGATTACCTGATGTTCTTCACCGCGGCGGGACGCGCATACGTGGAAAAAGTTTACGAAATCCCCGAGATGGGTCGCGCAGCAAAGGGACGCTCAATCGCGAATATTCTCGAGCTCAAGCCCGATGAAAAAATCGCGGCAACGATTCGCATCCAGTCCAAAAAATCCGGCACGGGGCCAAACGCCGTCGACCAAACGTGGGACGAAAATCTGCACATCGTTTTCGCCACGCAATCCGGCATTGTTAAAAAATCGAACCTCTCCGATTACGCGAATGTCCGCCGTGGCGGCATCATCGCCATCCAGATCGAGGAAGGCGATCGGTTGATTGATGCGAAGCCAACGAATGGCAATAACGAGATCGTACTCATCACCAAGGATGGAATGAGCTTGCGATTTCACGAAGAACAACTGCGCGATCAGGGCCGCAACACGGTCGGCGTTTGGGGCATTCGTCCCGAGAAAGGCGATCACGTGGTAGCCATCGCCATTGTCGATCCAAACGCCATGCTGCTCGTCGCCGGGGAAAATGGAATCGGCAAACGCACGCCGTTCGATGATTACCGCCGGCAATCGCGCGGCGGAAAAGGCATCATTACCATGAAAACCGGTGAGAAAACCGGCGATGTGGTTGGCGCGCTCACCGTCCGTGAGACTGATGAGATCATGCTCATCACGAACAAAGGCCAAATGGTGCGTACGCGGGTCAAAGAAATTCGCGAAACCGGCCGAAACACGATGGGCGTAAAATTGATGGATCTTCGCAATGGCGAAAAGCTTCAGGCGATTGCGCCAGTCGTTAGCCAGGCCGAAGAAGAAGCGCAAACCGCAGAAGCGCCGGCTGAGAAATCATAACGCTCTCCACAGAAAGCGGTGGAGCGCCGCCGCACTCCACAACTCAAGCGCCGTAGTGTACGCTCGGCAAAAAGGCGCCCACGCTTTGGAATGCGCGCCCTGCTGCACCGCTTTTGACTTTTCCGAGGCTTTAGGAAGCCCTCTGCGTGGACTTGCCGCCGCCGGCTTCTGCCAACCTGCCCGCAATGCTACAACATTGCAGGCGGATCAATAGCCGCTACCCGTGTGCGTCGTTGTTGTCGTTGTTTGCGACGTTGGTGGCGGTGGCGCCGTTGTGACCGTAGTCTGGCGCGTCGTGGTGCTAGTCGTCTCAGGCTGGCTGGAACAAGAGACCAGCATCAAGGCGAGAACGGAAAGCACCGAACCAAGTATGATTGCTCTTTTCATAGCATGAATTGTTTCTTCACAAGACGATTCGTCGCAGGTCGCGTCGCCAGACGTATTTAGGGCAAAGAATTCTTCTTAAATTTCGACCTTCGTGCGCTGTTTCTTTAGTTCGCCGCGCTTGCGTTTTGATTCCAGAATTCTTCGCTTCAGCGCAGCTGGTCGCGGCGATTTTCTTCGCCGCTCTTTTTCGCGCTTCGCGATTGTAGCCACACGCTGTTCTTCTCGAGCGCTCTCGATTGCATCCAGTAGTCGTTCTCGCGCCAGCTTGCGGTTCATCGCTTGCGAACGCGAATCCTGCACAATCACGCTGATGCCGC
>DASTZJ010000428.1:0-2595 GCA_035764345.1 Candidatus Udaeobacter sp. | reverse complement strand
AACGCGACCAGCCACTTTCGCCTGCAACGCTTTCATCACCGCTCCCATTTGTGCTCGCGAGGTTGCGCCTGCTTCGGCAATTGTTTCGCGCACAGCTTTCGAAATTTCATCGGCGCTCATCGGCTGCGGCAAATATCCGTTCAAGATCGAGAGTTCCTGTTTCTCCTTTTCCACCAGTTCCGCGCGACCCGCTTTCTCGAAGCTTTCGATTGAATCCTGGCGTTGTCTCGCCTGCTTGCGGATGACCTGCGCAGCCTCGGTGTCGTTCAACTCCGCTTCTGCGCCCGATTTTGCAATGGCGGCGTATTTCAATGCAGACTTGAGCATGCGCAGGACGCCCAGTTTTGTGGCGTCCTTAGCGCGCATCGCTTCTTTCAGGTCTGAGTCCACGCGTTCGATCATCGTCATGTCCGGAGGTTATGGCAGCGAGACGCGATTGTCGAGATAGGTACCTGCCACGCTTGAACTCGGCAAAGGCTAAAACTGTAGTCGCCGTCGTCTGGGCGGCGCGACGCGTGCTTGTATAGAACATCAGCGCCGCGTTTCGCAGAGCAAAACGGCTACAGCCTCTCAGCGCATTTCCGCACCGAGTCCACGTCGGAAACCGACATCACATCGACGCCTTTGAAAGTGCGTCGCAACAAACCTGCCAGTACCCCACCCGGTCCTAATTCAATGAAGAAATCGCAGCCGAGTCCCGCAAGCCGCTCCATGCAATCGAGCCAACGCACAGTGCAAGTGACCTGGTCCTGAAGCGTGCGACGAATTTCAACCGGGGTCTTCACCTCATCTCCGGTTACGTTGCTGATTACAGGAAAACGCGGCGGCTGCATCGGAACATGTTGGAGCACTGCGCCAAGTTTCTCATATGCGCTTTCCATCAAACGCGAGTGATATGCGCCGGCGACATTTAACATGGTTGCGCGGCGAATCCCGTATTCCTTCGCAACGCCGACAGCCGCTTCCACTTTGGCCAGCTCGCCTGAAATTACGATCTGCCCCGGCGCGTTGATGTTTGCCACATCGACGTCTTCATCTGCGGCCAGTTGCCTGACGACATTTTCATCTGCGCCAATCAATGCTGCCATTCCGCCGGATGTTTTCTCACACGCCTCGTCCATCAATTCGCCGCGGCGCTGCACGAGCTTCAATCCATTTTGAAACGCGAACGTGCCTGCAGCGGCGTGCGCCGTCATTTCGCCTAACGACAAGCCGGCCGCGCCACCAATTGGGAAACCAGCGAGCTCGCGCAGAATCGACAAGCACGCGAGCCCATGAACAAAAAGCGCAGGCTGACAATTCGATGTCTTAGTCAGATCTTCAATCGGTCCGTTCCATGCAATCTCGCTCAACTTTCGCCCAAGAACGTCATCCGCTTTCTGAAAGAGGTCAGCTGCAGTAGGAAACTGTTCAGCAAGGTCGCGGCCCATCCCGACGGTTTGCGCGCCCTGGCCAGCAAAAAGCAGCGCGACCTTTTTCATCCGATTTTCATCATCGGTGTCTGCTTCGCGCGATTCAATGCCAAATGGTAGGGACGGATCGCCGAGCCGTCCGTTCAACTTTGCGGCGCGCCCAGCGGTCGCGCGCTACCACCACTGCGCCGAAATTTCTTGCGCGCGCTGGTTCACTCGCCAGCGTAAATGTTATGTCTTTTGACGTTGTAACGCATTAACTTTGTAACCTTTCCCCATGCCTTTTACGACGCGCGAGATTGAATCGCCTGATCCCGTGACACGAGTGGTGGCTGCGGACGCCGAGCTGCATCATGCCGATACCGACATTGGTGAAAAAATGGTCCTCAACATGGGCCCGTCGCATCCGGCCACGCATGGGGTTCTGCGACTCGTCCTCGAGCTCGACGGCGAGATCATCACCAAAGCGACGCCGGACATCGGCTTCTTGCATCGTGGCGACGAAAAGATCGCAGAGAACATGCAATACAATCAGTTCGTACCGTATACCGATCGGCTCGACTATCTCGCGCCGCTCTCGAACAACGTCGCATACGCGCTTGCCGTCGAGAAGTTGATGGGTTGGGAAATCCCGCCGCGCGGGAAGGCAATTCGCACCATTTGCTGCGAAACTTCCCGTATCTCATCGCACTTGATGGGTCTCGGAGCGATGGCCCTCGATCTGGGCGCGATGACCGTCTTTTTATACACGTTCACCGACCGCGAGAAACTTTATAATCTTTTCGAGCTGTTGACCGGGGCCCGCTTCACAACGTCTTACACCCGAGTGGGCGGACAGATCCGTGATCTTCCGGAGACCTTTATCCCGCAACTCAAAAAATTCCTCGATGAATTCATCCCGAGCCTGGACGAGTGCGACAAACTGCTCACGCGCAATCGCATTTTCGTCGATCGAACGAAAGAAATTGGCGTGATCTCAAAAGAGCAGGCCATTGCATATGCGCTTTCGGGCCCAAATTTACGGGGCAGCGGGATCGAGCACGATCTGCGCCGCAAACATCCCTATCTCGACTACGAGAATTACGATTTTGATGTGGTGATCGGAAGCGCCGGGGACTGTTATGATCGCTATCTTGTGCGAATCGAGGAAATGCGGCAAAGCGTCCGGATCCTGCGTCAGGTA
>DASTZJ010000427.1:0-2752 GCA_035764345.1 Candidatus Udaeobacter sp. | reverse complement strand
GATTTCTGTGTAGAAGGCTTTTGCAATTTCGGTGTTCGCAACTGGAAGGTGGGTTTCGTAGAGATGCATCGTCCCGGAGGCTTAGCGAAGTTTTTAGGTTCAATAATGCCACGTGCAAGAGATCGATGCACTTACTTGCCGATCAGCAGGACGTCGTGTCCATCCGGATCGCTGACGAGCGCGCCTTTCGAGAATCCGGCTTTGTCCTTTGGCATTAGGACAACGCCAGGTGAAATAAAGCGAACGTGTGCGTCGCGTAATTTCTTCGCCAGTAGATCGACATCGTTTGTGGCAATCATCGTCTGCCAATGAACGATGTCGTTCGCATGAACGTCCGCTGGACGCGGTCGTCCATCACGTGGAGTGAGATATTCAAGAAACTCAATCCCGGGTCCGGAATCAGCCCGCATACCGGTGATGCGGAGATGGGCTCCGAAAACTTGGTTCAAATGTTCCTGTTCAGTCCCGAAATTTTCGCTTTCGCCCGCTTTACGCAGTCCGAGCAAGTCACGATAAAATTTTAAGCTCGCATCCGTATTTGAAATGCCAATGGCGGTGTGATCGATACCGAGAAATAGCTTGTCGGTCTTTTCCTGCCAGCGCGGATCGCCTTTGCCGGGCGGAAAATAAATGATTTCTAGGTTGTGCTGATCGGGATCACGAAAATAGAACGCCTTAATCCCAGCAGCGGGTTTAATGGATGCCGGCAGCGTCTGCGGACCAGTCGACACAAATTGCACTTTCAGCGCGCGGAGTTTTTCAAATGCCTGATCCATATCGCGCACCACAATGGCGATGTGTTGGAACCAAAGATCGTTGCTGTGTGAGTCAGCGGGAATCGGCCGGCCGGGCGGAGCTAGATACTGTATAAGATCGACATATTCATTTCCAAGCTGCATCTGCGCAATCCGCATGCGCGCGCCGAACACACCTTCGAGATGTTCAAATTCGTCGCCGAAAACTTCGATATCAGATACTTTCTGAAACGTGAGCTCGGAATAAAATTCGAGCGCACGATCCATGTCGCTCACCGTCATTCCAACGGATTCAACCTTTGGCGACTGAGCGGAAATCGAAACGCTGCACAATGCCAGCAGTGCGATTGCCAGGATGTTCGCGCGTGGTCGAAATTTCATTCAGACGGCAGCAGGTTCGTGCACTTGTTTCTGCGCCTGTTCCCGCGCGAGCAATTCCGGGAAGCGGCAGTTAAAGATACAGCGCTGATTGTTGTAATGGTGATATTTCGCGCAATAGACCACGCCTTTGCCTCGGAGATAAAGCGCTGCGGCTAGTTGCATGGCCAAGATGGGCGCGGTGAAATAGATCCAGAGCCCGGTCCAAAGTTGCCCAACCAAGGCGGAGCCGAACGTGCGCGCCGGATTCATACTCATGCCTGAAAGCGGCGATTCCAGTGTGATGTAGGTGGCGACCAGTGCGCCGGCAAATAATCCAGTGTAACGCGCGATGTGAGGCGTGTTGCTGACCCGGAGCACCACCGACATCAACACAAGCGCAATCACAAATTCAGCAATGAAGGCAACAATCACGCCCTGCATGCCTGGCAAAGTAGCCGTGTAATTGACTGTGGGATGAGAGAGTGCTTCGCGAACAAACAGCGAGACCGCAAACACGCCAAGAATTCCGCCAATGAATTGCGCGATAATGTAAAATACGGTGTCCCAATTTTTGACTTTTCCGAGACGCCAAAATGTCAGTGTCACTGCGGGGTTGAAATGCGCGCCCGATCGTTTCCCGAGCGGCGAGAAAACTAACGCGATCGCAGTGCTGCCCATCGCAATACCAGTCAGCATTCGTCGAACGAATTCGCTGGGGATAAAGCTGAGAACTGGAGAATTCGGATGGTGAAGCAATATCGTGAACAACCCCGCCGAGATCATGAACAGGCCAAGCTCGGCGGCCTCGCAGAGATATTCTGGCCAATGCTCTCGCAGCGCTCGGATCATGGTCATCTAACGCGAAATATTCACGGGCGAATGCCTTCAATGTTCAATCTCATCCGATAAAGCCCGCTCCGCGCGCAGAGGTAGAGTGTTTTGCCATCACTGTCGCCCCAAGTGAAATTGTGCGGATGTTTCGGCGCGATGATTGTGCCGAGATGTTTGCCTTCGGGTGAGAGAATCCAGATGCCTCGTGGACCGGATACGTACAGGTTGCCTGCTTTGTCGATCTTCATTCCGTCCAGCGCGTCTTCTGTGCCGGCGCTCGTCATGTCGAAGAAGAGTTTGCCATTTTTGAGTGTGCCGTCGGGATTCACCTCATAGCGCATCACGATTTTTTTGTGATCATCCCAATTATCGATGTAAAAGAATTTCTCATCTGGTGAAAAGGCGAGGCCGTTAGGGCCGGTCAGATCTTTACTTACTAGTGTGACCTTTCCATCTTTCGCTGCGAATACACCGCTGAAAGGCAATTCCTTGCGTGGATCCTTAAAAAACTTCGGCAAACCAAATGGGGGATCGGTGAAATAAAGCGTCCCATCACTGCGATAAACGAGATCGTTAGGACTGTTAAGGCGTTTGCCTTCGAATTTGTCCGCCAGCACAGTCAGTTGACCGTCGGATTCGAGGCGCACCACACGGCGATTTCCGTGCTGGTTTATGGTAAGCCGTCCTTCTCGATCGAACGTCAATCCATTTGAGCCGGGCTGACCATACTCCGCGATGTCGGCGCCTTCGTAACCGCTTTTTTCGCGGAACACTGTGAGCTGCCCACTTCCCTCCGGCGAATATTT
>DASTZJ010000426.1:0-2940 GCA_035764345.1 Candidatus Udaeobacter sp. | reverse complement strand
CCTTGCCGCACAGCTGTACTCCGAGTTCAAGCAGTTCTTCCCGAAGAACGCTGTCGAGTATTTCGTCAGCTACTTCGATTACTACCAGCCGGAAGCTTATATCCCCCGTTCTGATACCTACATCGAGAAGGATTCCTCCATTAATGAAGAGATCGAGCGCCTGCGGCTTGCTGCGACAAGCGCGTTGCTTTCGCGCCGCGACACGATTGTGGTAGCAAGTGTCTCCTGCATCTACGGCATCACTTCGCCAGAAGATTATTTGCAGATGCTCCTGACCGTGAAGCGTGGACAGCATATCTCGCGCGAAGCCGTGCTTGGCCGTTTGATCGACATGTTGTACGAGCGGAACGACGTTAACTTCGCGCGCGGCAGGTTCCGCGTCCGAGGCGACGTCGTGGAAGTTTATCCCGGCTCCGCTGATGAGGAAGGCATTCGGATCGAGTTCTTCGGCGACGAAATTGAGGCGATTACACGGTTTGATCCCTTGACGGGGCACGCGCACGAGTCGCTGTCCGTCATTACCTTTTACCCCGCTAAACAATTCGTGACGCCGGCGGACAAACTCAATCGCGCATTGCGCACGATCCGCGAAGAACTGGAAGAGCGAATCAAAGAGCTTGAGTCACAAAGCAAACTTCTGGAAGCGCAACGGTTGCGAATGCGCACCGAATACGACCTGGAAATGTTGCAGGAAATGGGGTTCTGCAACGGTATCGAAAATTACTCCCGCCATTTATCTGGACGCCAGCCGGGTTCCAAGCCGTACACGATCATAGATTTTTTTCCAAAGGATTTTCTGGTAGTCATCGATGAATCGCATGCGACCATCCCGCAAATCGGCGGGATGTATGAAGGCGATCGCTCGCGCAAGACGGTGCTTGTCAATTACGGCTTTCGGTTGCCCAGCGCGCTCGACAATCGTCCGCTCAATTTTGACGAGTTTATGAAGCTGACGAACCAGATGATTTACGTCAGCGCGACCCCAGCAGAATTTGAAATTCAAAACAGCGTGGTGGGAAATAAGGGATACGTCCCGCACAGACGGCAGCGAATTGGTGAACAGGAATTGGTGCCATTTGTGTTGCCGGGCGAAAAACGCTCAACGTTCAACTCCGATAAATCGCGAGCACGCGCCCAACGCCCAACGCCCAATTCAGAAGTCCGTATCTCGCCTACGGATCAGCCTCCAGAAAAATTCGATGTGCACACGCCGGGTGGACCGCTCGTCGTCGAGCAGATCATCCGTCCTACTGGACTTCTCGATCCCAAAATTACGCTTAAGCCGCTCAAGAATCAGATCGACGAGACGATTGAGCTCTGCCGTCAGCGCGTGGAAAAGAGCGAGCGAGTTCTGGTAACAACGCTGACCAAGCGAACAGCGGAAGATTTGGCGGACTACCTGCGTGATGTCGGGTTGAAAGTGCGGTACTTGCATAGCGACATCGATGCAATTGAGCGAGTCGAAATTTTGCGCGGATTGCGCGCAGCCGATTTCGACATTCTCGTGGGCATTAATTTGCTCCGCGAAGGTCTCGATCTTCCCGAAGTTTCACTCGTCTGCATTCTGGACGCGGACAAGGAAGGATTTTTGCGAAGCCAGACTTCTCTGATTCAAACCGCAGGTCGCGCCGCGCGACATGTGAACGGCGAAGTAGTGCTGTTTGCGGATCAGGTCACCCAAAGCATGGAAGCGCTTATATCGATTTCGGAATACCGGCGCGCGAAGCAGATGCAATACAACGAGAAACACGGCATCACTCCACAAACGGTTCGGCGCGCCGTGCAGGAGAGTCTGCACACCATTCTTCGCGGCCGCGAAATCGCCGCATCCGTTATTCAGGAGGCTGGCGGCGATTTCAATGTGACCGAATTGCTGCGAGAATTGGAAGAGGAGATGCAAGAAGCCTCTGCGAACCTCGAATTCGAGCGCGCGGCGCTTTTGCGCGACCAGATCATGGAAGTAAAAAGCGGCGCAGGCATTTCGAAAATCGAGGCAAAACGAAGGCCGGTGAAATATTCGCGCAACGCGGGCCGCCGCCGGTCGCGGGTTTGAGTCAGATCGTTTCGCAGGTGCACGTCCAAAGTTCCGGATCAAGCGCTGCTTTGGCGTGCTTCGCCAAAAGATCCCCGGCTGCATTTTCGTGCATCACGGCAAACATTGTCGAACCGGAGCCCGACATGAGCGCCGCGCCGACTTCCGATTGACGGAGCAGCCACATTTTCAATTGCGCCAGAAAAACAAATTTTTCGAAGACCGGACGTTCGAGATCATTCACGAAAGTCTGATCAGCGAATTCCTGCGCTTCATAACGAACTCCCGGAATCTCTCGAGAATGTTGCCAGCGCGAGTATGCCCATAGAGTTGAGATAGCAAACGCAGGCTTAAACAACAGGATCGAAAACTGCCTCTTCAATTTCACAGGCGTGACCATTTCCCCATGCCCCTTGCATAGTGCTGCAGATCGAAAAATAAAAAATGGAACGTCCGACCCGATCGGCGCCGAGATTTCAGCGAGGGCTTTCCGCGATAATTTCGCATCGAAAAGTTCGTTGAGCGCGAGCAGCACGGAAGCGGCGTCGCTACTTCCACCGCCCAATCCGGCGCCATGCGGAATTTTCTTCCTGAGCTCGATGGAAATCGCAGACTTGATCTTAGTTGTGTCAAGGAACGCCTTCGCAGCACGGACGGCCAGATTGTCGTCGCCCTGCGGGACTGATGGATCGTCGCAGCGAAATTTGATTCCTTTTCCCGGACGGGCTTTATCGATTCTGATCTCATCGTACAGCGAAATCGGCGCGGTGAGCGTGTCGAGTTCGTGGAAGTCATCGTTCCGCCGGCCGAGAATTTTCAGTGAAAGATTTATCTTCGCGGGAGCGAGGATTTGCATAGGTTACATTTCAATTGTCATGTCGAGCGGAGTCGAGACATCTCTTGAATAA
>DASTZJ010000425.1:0-2456 GCA_035764345.1 Candidatus Udaeobacter sp. | reverse complement strand
TTGAAAGCGCATTTGGCGAAGCGCGGCTTCGGCGACATCGAAGTCAACATGACCGGCGGATACGATCCCACGAGCACATCGGCTGATTCCGCGCTGATCAAGGCGCAATTTGCGACCTACAAGAAATTCGGAATCGATCCGTTACTTTGGCCGCGCAACGCTGGTTCGTATCCCGGTTACGTCTTTACAGGTGAACCGCTGAAACTTGCTGCCGGCCATTTCGGACTCGGTCACGGCAGCGGCGCGCACGCGCCAGACGAATATTACATTATCGAATCGGCGAACCCGAAGATACAGGGATTTGACGGAGCGGTGATGTCTTTTGTCGAATATCTCTATGAGTTGGGTAAATAGAGAGGACCGAGGATGACGCGGATGTTACGGACGATTTAACGCGGCAGCGCCCACCAAACACACGAACTAAACGAAAGAGATAATGTGTCTGAAATTTTCGCGTGTTTTGTGGGCGAACAAATTCCCTTTTGCGTGCGCCGTAACGACCGAGCCGTTGTAGCGCTGGCTCGTGAAGCTACAGCAATTTCGCTTCGAGATTGATCTGCGTGCCGGCAAGCGCGACGGAGACCGGGCAGGTCTTTTTCGTCAGTTCGGCTTGCTCCTTGAATTTTCCGTCGTCGATTCCGGGAACCTCGCCTTCGGTTTTCAAATCGATTGATGTGATCTTAAATCCCTTCTCTGCGGGCTGCAATTTTACTGTTGCTGTGGTGCTGATGCGTTTCGCAGGATGCCCGGCTTTTTCGAGGTTGAACGAGAGCGCCATGGAAAAGCATCCGGCCTCGGCCGCGCCGATTAGCTCCTCCGGGTTTGTGCCTTTGCCTTCCTCGAAGCGCGATGAAAAAGAGAAGGGCCCTTCAAACGTGCCGCTCCCCAGTTTCATGGTTCCTTTGCCTTCCTTCAGTGTGCCTTCCCAAACAGCCGATCCAGTTCGTGTTGCCATTGTTTTACCTCCTTTATTTGTTGCTGATTACGATTCGCGCCAGACGCGGGTAGGCGCAATTTGTTTTCCCTTTAATCGAACGAGCGAATTATGCAGCTTCCGGTGCAGCGATATCATCGAGCGGAGCGCTTCGTTCCCTCTTCATTTGGGCCTCCGCTAGAACACGTTGTTTGCGCGCAAGCCAAAGACTAAGGCCACACCAACCAGCGGTAATAGGCACAGCGATCCAGCTGATCACGCTGAGATTGAGCCCGAGGCCATGGAGTCCGCCGTACGACCACGCGCCCAACTGGTCGCCGATGCGATAGCCGAGCGTGTCAGTGATACTCTTCACCTTGTATTTGTCCTCGCGTTTCAAAACTGTGAAGAGAATTTCTCGTGAGGGTCGCATCAACGCATAAGCGGCGGCGCGACGCGTTACTTGGAAAAAAGCCAACAACGTCAGACTTGGCGCAATCGCCATTGCACCGAAACCGACCATGCTGAGAAATGGCAGCGACACGAGCGTAAACGCCACGCCGAACCACTTGAGAAAACGGCCGGTGAGAAAAATCTGGATCATCACAGTGAGAGTGTTGACCCAGATTTCGAGATTCGAGAGGAAAACCGTTCGGTCCTCGCTTGTTTTCAGCGCTTCGCGAGCCAGATCGCTCTGCTGAAAATATGCCCAGGTTGATGTGGTGGTGTAAAGGAGCATCGCCGCGGCCAAGCCGAATAAGTACGGCGAACGCGCGATATGCGCTATACCAGACCATACTGTGCCACCAATTGGCTCTTCTCGCGCTGGCGCGGCTTTGGTTTGGCCGATGAAATTCCTTGGGAAAAATCGCACTAGAAAGCAGACGATCGCAAACATTGTTGCTGAGATTGCGACAAGATTGGCTGGTCCGATATCGCGAATAAAATGCTTGGTGATATAAGCGCCGACGATTGCCCCGAGCGATCCACCGACGGCAATGAAACCGTAGAGCCGTTTACCTTGTTCGACTGTGAAGAGGTCGGTCATAAACGCCCAGAAAATTGCCGTGTTAAACAGATTGAAAACGCTGACCCACACATAAAGCGCGCGGCCAATCCACACCTGATGTGCAGGCGAACCGGCTCTCATCAGCACAAAAAAGAGCGCGAGAATTAAAATGAAAAATGCGTACGCGAACGGGATAAATTTTCGTCGCTCCATCCGTGCGACAATGGCGGCGAAGACTGCATTAGCAATCAACATGACCACCAGCGTGGCCGTGAACATCCACGGTAGCGTCTCGAGCCGATTGCTGGCGGCGATGCTATCGCGAATTGGTTTCACGATGTAGTAACCGGTGAGGATGATGAAGTGGAAGGCAAAGCCGAGCCAAAGCGCGCTGATCTCGTTCGGTTTTACGTCAACGATTTTGTTGAGAAGGTTTCTCACGAATAGCATGAATTGTAGGCCGTCTCTGCGAGACGGCGTCTGTAAACGGCCTCTGGCACAACGACGCGGCTACAATTTTTGTTTCTTCCACGC
>DASTZJ010000424.1:0-2108 GCA_035764345.1 Candidatus Udaeobacter sp. | reverse complement strand
CTTGGAGTTCACGCGCGAGACTGTAAGTCGAATACCTACAGCTTCCGTCGTGAGATCACGCCACTTCATTTCGGGCGAGACGAAGACGCAGTGTGTCGATCACCTGTGAGAGATTTCGAGACAACAGCGGCGCGCCTTTGCGCTCTTATCGTTGGTTGCCAATCCAAGCATTGACGCACATTTTGGAAACGATTGAACGAATCATTCAACCAAACGCCAACCAATCCATGCCGGCACATAATGGAACGCTTGCCTTGGCAATTCTGCTACTGGAGCGGCGTCCTCATCCTATTCGCTTGGGCCGCCTGGGCAAGATTTGCGCTGCCTCTTGATCCAATTGCTGATCCTGACACGTGGGGATATCTCTCGCCGGCGTTGCGCAAATTAACCGGGGCTGAGTTTGGCCACACAAACGGACGGAACTTTATTTATCCGGGATTCCTGTATCTGCTGCTGCGCGTTTTTAGAGATTTTCGCGCGATCACGGTGGCTCAGCATTTCTTTGGGCTGTTGGCTGGCGGTATCTTACTGCTCACATGGCGTCGTGCCCGTGTTTTCGTGCCAAATCCACGAGTCGGTCACGCGGTTCACGCTGGACTGGGGCTGGTCGCGGCGGCGATTTTTCTCCTCGCGAGTGAACCCATTCGCTTCGAGACGCAACTTCGGCCCGAAGGCGTGTGTGCGTTTCTTATCAGCGTCAATCTTTACTTCGTCATCCAATTTAGTGCCTGCTTTTTCGTCGAAGGTCGGCAAGCCGCCTCGGTCGCGTATGGGATCGCGGCAGTGTTCAGCTCAATTCTGCTTGCCTCGGCAAAGCCAAGCTTTTGGCTTGCCTCGATTGCGGTGCTTCTGCCGGTCGCGATGTTTTTCGTTCAGCACGGTTTAATGTGGCAAAAGATCGCGCTCGGCGGTGGCGCGGCAGCGAGCGCGGCACTACTATTGTTGCCGGAGCACTTTCTTAGTCGCAACGACGAGGCAAGCCGAACTTTTTTGCCAGCCACGCTGTTCGTGGTTCACGCCGATCTGATCCGTGATCAAATGGCTGACGATTTGAGGCGTAATGCGAACGTTCGGTATCCACGGGAATGGCTTGAGCGCGTTCATGGCGCGCTTGGCGCGGAGATTGAGAAATCTCGCGCGGCTTGGCCAGGGCATTTCGCAACTCTCGGCTTTGATCCTGACTATCTGAAGTACAACAAGACCTCGATCGTTGCGCAGTTGCGGCGCGAGTTCGGAGAGAATGTGCCTGCCCTTTGCGCGTTTTATCGATTCTATTATGGACAAATCTGGCGGCACCGACCGCTCCTTGTGTTGAAAAAAATCGTGCGAGAAATGGCGATTTTTTATGCGCCGTTTTGTCCAGTCTACAACCGCGGCAAATCTCTCTCACTGACTAATGCGTATCACTCGGCTGTGATGTCCCTGGACGTACAAGGCCGTCCCCAGATTTGGGCGGCTTACGCCCCAGCCGTAGATTTTATGACCCGCGCGAAATCAGTTGCGCAAAGTGCGCCCGTCATTCATCAGCCACCCGATGTTCGCTTGGCACTCTCTGTCATGGCGGGTACGCATTTGCCGTTGCTTTTGATCGCAGTTGCATTAGGCGTGGTGGTCTTAGGACAGGAAAGCGATCGGGAACGTTTAGGCCCACTTGCGACTTTGGTTCTGCTCGGGTACCTGTGCAGCGCAGCAGCGTGCCTGGAAGCAGCGGTTATTCATTCACTGGAAATTCGCCGCTACTTAACTGTTCAAATGTATCTTACCCTCCTCGTGCAGTTTTTTGCTATGTGGTTTATTCTCGAATTTGCCCTCGGAATGCGAGCTCGACGAAAAACATCATTTCCTGAAGCGCCCGATGCAAAGGATATTAAGGATGGCGCACTTCGGTCAGGGAAGGCGCGGACGTAATTGGGCGACTGATCACACAACCTCAGTGCGATTCTGTTCAGAGCCAGTCAACCTCCGCCTGACGGCTTCATCGAGCTTGATGTACAAAGCTCATCGAGTACCGCAGTCACAATGTACGCCATCGATCGGAGAGGGCAGGTCGCGCCGTGGCCATGTCTCACATGGGTGTTTTACTCCTCATGTAGCGCTTCGCTCTTTTA
>DASTZJ010000423.1:0-3711 GCA_035764345.1 Candidatus Udaeobacter sp. | reverse complement strand
CCTTCCGAAGATCGAACTGATACCCTGAACGTTGCCTGGAGCGACGTCGTTCGTTTCATTCGCCAACTCGGTCACGACCTGCGCAATTACCTGAACGCGATCGAGCTGCAGTCCGCTTATATTAATGAACTGGAGCGAGAAGACGAGCTTAAGAGCGAAATCAAGCGCTTGCGTGAAATGATCTCTAGAATGACCTCGACTTTACAATCGCTTTCCAAGGCAGTCAGTGAGGTCAAACCCAATCTGATCTCGTATCGGGCCGCGGATTTCGTGGAAGATTTGCGTAAGAAAATCGATAATGATTTCTCCGGGGAAAGCGCGGAAATCAATTGGAACATTCAGCTTGGCGACGCGATGCTGAATATTGATCCTCAGCTTTTGCCTGAAGCGTTTACCGAGCTTTTTGCCAATGCTTTCCGTCACAATCGTGACAAGGGCACACTGGTTGCGATTGCCAAGATGGACAACAACCAATTCCTCTTTACCCTCGAAGAGACGAAAGGCCAATTTGATTTGGCCACCGACAATTGGGGCCGTGAGCCGCTTCGGAAAATCAGCCAGGGCCATTACGGTCTTGGTCTGAATCGCGTCCGCGCTATCATAAAGGCCCACGGCGGCGAACTGTATGCTCAACATAATCCGAACGCTTCAGCACTCACTACAGCACTCGTCCTTCCCGCCTCAGACGCGCCTTCCAAAGATGCCTGAGTCGCGTGACTTCCCATTTTTTAACAAACTGGAGTCCGCTGGTCGTGCGTAGTAAGCGGGCGGCCAATCAATGAAAACCAATAACCATCGTGTCCTGATCATCGACGACGAGCGCCCCGTGCTAATGACGCTCGAGGCGTTACTAAAGCGGCATGGTTATCATGTGGATACAGCATCTACGGCCTCCCAAGGACTCAAGTTATTAAGGTCCAAACCTTCCACACTCGTTTTGCTCGATCTCCAATTGCCCGACGCGGACGGATTAGAGACGCTCGATCAGATCAAAACCGAAGTTCCCCAGACACAGGTCATTATTTTGACGGCGCACGACTCGTTACACAATGCCATCGAGTCGATTAAACGCGGCGCTTACCATTTCATCAGCAAGCCGTATGCGGCTGAGGAGCTACTCAGCCTTGTGGAGAAGGCATTGGAAAAACAGTTGCTCTTGCGAGAAGCCGAAGAACTTCGGGAAAAAACAGAACAGCTCGAACGGCGTCTGGAAATGGCCGAAGCGCGGCCCACGCTCATTTTCAAGAGCAAAGCGATGCAGGAGATCGAGGAATTGATCAATGCAATGGCGCCGTCGGAAGCCAACGCGCTCATCGTGGGTGAGAGCGGCGTTGGCAAGGAAGTGATCGCCAACGCAATCCACGCGCGAAGCCGGCGCGCAGAGAAACCAATGGTAAAGCTCAATTGCGCGGCATTTCCCCAAACGATGATTGAAGGAGAGCTTTTCGGTTATGTGAAAGGTGCGTTCACCGGTGCGATGCAAGATTTCCCTGGAATGATCGCGGCGGCCGATGGCGGCACACTTTTTCTCGACGAAATATCTGATATGCCGGCGGAGCTGCAGACACGCTTTTTGCGCGTGCTGCAAGAACGCGAATATCGGCCTCTTGGAAGCACACAAACGATGAAAGCGGACTTCCGGGCGATCGCTTCCACCAATCGGTCGGTTCCCCAGGCGCTCTCAGAAAACCGGCTGCGTTCCGATTTGTACTACCGGCTAAACACATTTCAGATTGAAGTGCCGCCGCTTCGAAAACGGAAACAGGATATCCCACCGCTGATCGCCGCATTTGTGAGACAGTTTGCTCAACAACTCGGCAAACCTGAGCCAGACATTTCACCAGAAGCGTTTCAAAAATTGCTCGATTACTCGTGGCCAGGAAACGTTCGCGAACTGCAAAACGCCATCGAATATGCGGTCGTGCTGGCACGAGAGGGGATGATCGGCGTAAAAGAGCTGCCTACGGAAATACAGTTGCCCACCGCCCTGCAGCAGACCGAGCTCGCCGCGCTACCGCGCACGGGCGTGCAGAGCCTCGACGACGTCGAGCGTTCCGCCATCCTTCAGGCGCTGGCTGAATGCCACGGCAACAAGAAGAAGGCGGCGGAACTCCTCGGCATCCAGCGCCCCACGCTCTACAACAAGATGAAGCGCTACGCCATTGAGCTGTAGCATTCGGATTTCGCCTGTCATGCCGTAGTCCCGCTACTGTGGGACGAAGGCGGATCATTCGTTACGACGACTTCCAGCTTTATATCCTGGAATGCGAGTTGATCGTGAATCAGGCCGAGTAACTCAAGTGCGCGCGCGTCCGGCACGTGCACGCAACGCAGCTCAATCCGCGCCGGTTTGCCAACCAGTTCCGGATGCGGCTCCGCCATCTCTCCGTCGAGCAGGAATGAAACGTAAGCGTTGAAGCGTTCCTGAAGCGCGAGCAATTGTTCGTCGGAGCCGTCCCACTCGTTAGGCTCATTCATCACGAGGACGGCTTCGCCGGTTTTCGCGTCCTCCGCGATCACATCGATTACGCTTGTTCGATCTTTTCTCATTACCATTCGATGTTCACCGCCAGCCGTCGCTCTGTCGCCGCTACCACGGGAATGGCCAGTGCGCCAATAGATATGGCTCTGAGCGTTAACAGCCGATTCCTGTTCGTGCTTCTCGGTGGCACTCAATCAGTGGCCTCTTTTCGCATAGGCGGAGGAAATGGCAGCTTGACGCCGGTTGATACCGCCGGCGGACTGCCATTCGGGGTACAGGGCATTGCCGCTAAATAGCTGCTTCCATCGAGTGGCTTTTGGCTTCAAGCTGTTCAACGGCGAGCTCATTATTCGATGTGGGACGTTGGGCGTTCGGCGTTGGACGTTCCGTCCACAGAAAAATGATCGACGATCTGACAGCCGAAGAGGTTCGCACTCTACTGAAGCTCGAACCGCATGCTACGTGCGGCTTCGTGCGAATAACGTTCGTTAGCAAAAAGCGCATTGCACCCGGCGGGCTCCCGCCACCGTTTGCCCAAGGCCGGCCAACGGGCTCCGCGCTTTATTTCATGGTTACGCCCGACGCACCCGTGCGGCTGCACCGCATCCGCAACGATCAGCTCTATCACTATTACCTCGGCGATCCGATTGAGGTTTTGATGTTTCACGCCGATCGGACGACCGAGCGCGTCGTAGTCGGCCCTGACCTGCGCGCCGGCCAATGCGTGCAGTTGCTGATCCCCGGAAACACTTTTCATACAGCGCGTGTAATCGGACGGCGCCGATGGTTTCTGGGGGCGAGCACCGAATGGCCAGGGGTGGAGCCAACTGACGTCGAGATCGGCGATGTCGATGCCTTAGCAACAAACTATCCGGAGTTCGCTGCCGAATTGCGCGCATTCCAACAGGGTAGGAGCGATTGACCTCAATCGTCTTCGGGCGACCTTTGATATTGCCGTGGGTAAAGCAAAACGCGCAGGTCGATTGACGCTCCTCGGACGAAGCGAAATGAGAATTCCCGCTTCGCCCGCAGAAGCGCGGCTCGAGACCTTTCCAAATCCCGCACCCCGGCGGAATTATCGGATTCACTTTGAAACGGACGATTTCACTTCAGTTTGTCCAATCACGGGTCAGCCAGATTTTGCCAGGATCGAAATCGATTACGTGCCCGACCGTCTTTGCGTCGAAAGCAAATCGCTCAAGTTTTATCTCGCTTCGTATCGGAATGAA
>DASTZJ010000422.1:0-2672 GCA_035764345.1 Candidatus Udaeobacter sp. | reverse complement strand
CTGCAGCAAGCAAAAATGCTGGTCACTTAACCGTTCGGAGAGCCGCGAATTTTGGGAGCCGTATGGCGCTTAATGTTTCCATAGATGGGGCGCAAGTAGCTTTGCTTGGAGAGGGTCAATCCTACAACGGCACATTGTCGGCAGGAGAGCATGTTATATCCGTGAATGTGACACCGAGCCGTGCTCGTGGCGGGACAGCGACAAAGCGCCTTACGGTAGAGGCGGGACAGACCTACAGCTTCACCGCGACGTGGACCAATGGGCGCGTAGCCTTGATGTGAGTGCTGCCTTAATCATCACTGATCCGGCTATCATTACGGTTGTCGGCAGGGCATTCTTCGACGTCGCACATGCGCTAAAGGATCAAAGCAACCGGCGACACTCGCCGAAAGATTACGCAGTGTGGGAAATTCATCCGGTAATGCAAATGGACGTGATTCAGTGAAACGCTACTGGGAAATTATCGCGGACAATTTGAGGCAAGGCCGGAATGGAGTTGGGGCTGTGTTGCAACTGTGGATCGCGAAGGCAGAGCGATCTTTGTTGCTGACGCACACCGCGACAACGGAAAGCGTTTCGTTGTACGTGCGGCATGACAAGCTAAGGGCTTTTGTCGAACTCGAATCAGCGATCCGCGCAGCGGCGACTAGCTACGGCGCTTAATTACACTGGCGTCCGCTCACTTGTAAGTGATCGGAACGTTAAATTTCATTCGATTCAGTAATGAATTTTCGATGCTGCGTTTGGCCTTTCCCTTCGTTGAGGCCACCGATAAAACCACGATCTTACCAGGAGCTCCGTTTTCCGTAGTCTCCAAGACATCGACCGCTACGTCGAACTCGACTAAGAAGACCCCATCTGCGTCAGCGCGTGTATGAAGAACCGCGCAATCGTCCTCGCGAATCCGTGGGGCGATACACCTGTCATAGTTTTTGGCAGTTGCCACTCCGGCCGAAATCTGGCACAGCGTCGTTGTAACAAAATCTTGAAGATCCATATGGCCAGCGGTTAACCATCGCCGCACGTAGCACGTATTTATTTATACGGAGACGGCAGCGCGAAGTTTCCAAATCTTTTGCAGCATCACATTGCCGCATCATCGTAAACGCGAATCACAGCCATGTGATCGGCTGCGAAACTTCGCGTATTCGATCGCGCTACCAATTGCGTTTGGCTCAGCGTATTAGAGGCGACCGAATGGCAGCGCATCGGGAAATCAGATCGATGCCCGCGTAAAGATTAGAAGCCGAGCTGCCGTTTCGTGCCGCAGACCTTGCGTCAAGCTGTCGTAACACCGGCCCGAACTACGGCCTTTAGAAGGATTCTCACAAGCGCGTTCTCATCGCGAGGAAGCCACAGTTGCTTTCGGATGCTATTGAACGCGCGGTACGTTAGCAAAACTGCTTCCCGAGGGTCATCAGTCAGCCGAGAAGCGAAGTTGTAAACGGCGGGATAATGACGAGCGAGCAAACTATCAAAACGCCCGAGGTTCGTTTTGATCGACGGGTTTCGTTTTTCGTTCGGTTCTTGCGGGAGGCGGTGCAGCACATGGCTGCTCTGGCTGGGGGGTCCTTTCATTCGTGAGGGGTCCTTTCATTTATCAATTGGTTCTACGGAAATGCCGAGACGGAGTTCCCTCGGATAGGCTTCTCCGATTTGATCTTTGATCTTTTAGAGAATGCCCGATGTCGAAAAATGCTTTGCCAACAACAGTGATGATTGGCGGATTAGTGAGGTTCAGCTTCTTGGCAGAGCTAGTGTGAAAAGGGAATCGCGTCCGCGTCCAGCCAAAAACCGTGTTGCAAATCTGGCACCATTGCGGTTTCGCTGGCATCCGCGCTTCCAAAAACTCGCCGCCTCGCCCGCGCCGAAATAAACAAGGCTGCTAGGGGCGATTGACCTCAATCGCCCCGCGCGCTCAATATCCCGTGCCGTGCAGACTCAGTCTAAAACGACCACGTGATCAACCACGCGTGAATCGCCCACGTTTGCGTAATAAACACGCACGCGAGCACCGGGTTTGATCGCGGTTTTGATGACTTCGCCCGCCTTGTTCACAACGTGACCAGGGCCTTTGAGAACATAGCTGCCAGGATTATTTGAGCCGTCCTCGCGAACGACGAGCGTTTTGGCGGGCTGATAACTGGCGGCCGCGCCTTCCTCAGTCGTCATTTTGATGACCGTTCCCGTTACCGTTACTGGTTCTGTGGTAGTTGTTGTTTGTTTCTGATGCTGCGCAAATGCCAGCGGCGCAATCAGCGCGCAGCAGGCAAGGGTGACAATTGCTTTCTTCATTATGACGCCTCCGTGTTAATGTTAATGCTTAATAGACAGGTTTTTAATACTGTTCAACAGTCGTCGTAGGACTAACGACCAAGTTCAGCAGCGGCGGCTCGCATCGCCCATACCACAAGCGACCGAATGGCAGCGCATCGGAGATGAGATCAAAGCCGCGTTTATCTTTGCGCGGTCGCAGTTAGTAAATGTGTTGTGAGCTAGTCATCGCAACGGCCAGCGGTTGGCTGCATCGATTTCCATGAGAAGGCATTCAAGTTAAAAATGAAATTCATTTCATTTGGGTGGGCTGCGCTTTGGGATCGGGCTTCCATGCGGACTCGGTGTGGTGGTCCAGGTTTAGATCCAATTTAGCGCAAAAGGGTGGAACGTTGCCA
>DASTZJ010000421.1:0-10309 GCA_035764345.1 Candidatus Udaeobacter sp. | reverse complement strand
AATGCGGGTTCGATTCCCGTTGCCCGCTCAGTTTCATCATGTTCCGCTTTGTTCGTGTGCCGCAGCTTGCTTATGTTTACGGAGCCAGGCCACATTTTTGCGTATTACACGGCCTCCTTTCACAAGTGCGCGTGTTCTTCCGAGTTTTGGATCGAACACGCTAACATCGGCCGGGAGTGCCGCCAGAAATCCACAAAAATTTGCTACGCCATAGTATTTGAATGCTGCCTCGCGCACAGCTCTCGCCGTGAGCGGCCGGCGGGTATCTGCTATTCGTGAATCGCGATCCTGAGAAGGTGAGAGCGAGGACGATGATTCGGGATAGGGAAAAGGAGCAGGCGAAGGCAAGGGCGAAGAGTCCGAAACGGGCGGCGGCGCCGGAACCCGCACAGGTGTTTCATACGGATAGGCGCCGGGGACTTTAACGGTCGGGATTGCCGGTTCAAGTTTTCCAATAGGGAGAGCGACCAGAATCATTAGTCCGGCGATTTCCATAATTCCGATCAGCGCTGTCGCACGGTGTCTTTTCATATTGGGAAAATGACTTACTTCACGCGGCGCTGGCGTATCGTTCTTTACTACGACGCTACAGGCGGGCATATGGTCTTGTGCAGTTACTAAATTAAGTCTGACCGCTAACGGATTAAGAAGCGTCGCGCCAAAGCGAGCAGGCCGAGAGCGACACCGAGCAACATTACCGTAATTCCGCCGTCCGGAATCCATATGCTGCCTGGGCCCAAGAGCGTTCATCCGATGATGCAGTGCCCGGCAGCTAGAAAAGGAATCGTTATTATTCCACTCAGATTACCGGCGTACCAGACTTCGGTTCCGTAGCCGTTGTACGTCGCCAACAGGTAGGTGTATAAGCCCCCGGTGCCAAGGCTTAGCGTTCTGCCACCGCGGTTGCGGGCCCGCACGGCAGCCGGTAACGATTTAAAACCATGGTTTGAGCGAGAATAGACCTCGCCACTAGCGATGTCCATCGTGCCAAGAGTCATGCCAATTAAGTGATTCACGCAGATTACTTTGTTTTGATTATCTGACTTCTTTTGTATGCCGGGGCCAGAGGAAGCCAGCTCATAGGAGTCGCCGATGTTAATGCCAAAGGCGCTGGCATCATCGGCGGGCGCAAGCATTGCCCCGCAAAAGGCCATGCAGAGCAGTAAGAATTGTGTCGCGAAACTGCGTTTGTTTGCATGCTGCAGCGTGAAACAGTACGAATGTAGGGATACTGCAAATTCCGTGCCAACAGAAAGCCTTGCTCAAAAGTTGCCATAACTATGTCTTTAACAGTAAGTTACGGTGACAAAGAATTTTGATAAGTCATGCTCTATCGGAGACGAAGTTGTAAAGTGTTCAGACGATCATGCGCCGACCCAGCGAAACGGCGCATAACAGCCACCATCCGAATATATTACGCCATACCTTTGGGAGCGTACTGGTTTCCGACAGCTCAGTCTATTTTTCTGATTACTGTAACGCTGACCGTCGCGATGCCCGCCACATGATAATCCACGGTTGTTCAACCACATTTTTCCGCGTCAATTTCCATCGTCCTTAATGCAGTCGCCACGCGGCGGAGATATAATGCGAATTCGACTCTTGTCGCCCCTAATGATCCGCAATTAACTCGCGGTTCCGCCAGGTGAAGCCAAGGGCTGAGTAAATCGTCAGCGCTACGGTAATCCACACCAGTACCGGGCCGGCTTCGCTCCAAGCTCGTACCCACCATTTCGATTGCTCGTTGGCGTATCGCAATTCCACCATCGAAAGGAGAGCAAGAAAAAAGACAATAGTGATGATCTGCCACGAGGTTTTCTGTTTCCCCAGTCGTTCTGCTGGAAGAATCCGGCCATTGGCACTGGCCATCAGGCGCAATCCCGTGATTAAAAAATCCCGCGCTACCACTGTCGTAGCCGCCCAGGCCGGCACAGCTTTAAGGGGAACCAACGAAATAAAAGCTGCTGCCATCATGATCTTGTCCACGAGCGGATCCATTAACTTGCCAAAGTTTGTTATGATCCCGTAACGCCGGGCGATTTCTCCATCGATGAAATCCGTCAGGCCCGCGACGAGAAAGATAACTAGCGCGGTGGTGCGTGCATATTGCCAGGAAGAATTGAGCGCCACGACAAAAAGCATAGTCAGGGCAAGCCGACTCAGAGTAATGCGATTCGCCCAGTTCATTTTGCCGTAGCCGCTTCGCTGTGCGAGGCGCGACGGAGGTTCTCCACCTTAAATTTTGGCCGCTTCCAGATCGGAACTTTTTTCTTCAACTCATCCACGATCCATCGACTCGCTTGAAACGCTGCTTCGCGGTGTCCACTGCAGACTCGCATAAAGAGCGACGGTTCCCCGACAGCGATAAATCCGATCCGGTGATGAATGATAACGGATCGAAGCCCAAATTGGATCGCGGCCTGTTCGGCAATTTGCTTCAGCTGATGTTCGGCCATTTCGTGGTGCGCTTCGTAATCGATTCCCTCGATTTCGCGTCCCTCCTCAGAGCGGCGAACAATTCCCTGAAAATCAACTGCCGCTCCTGCAGCGGGGTCCATTCGATTTTCTGGCGCATTGAGTTGCGCTTCTGTCACTAAAACTTCACAAACTGGATTTGCCATAAGGTTCAAGTGCTCGCTACAGTGAGTGCCCCCCCTTCGAGCTGTTGGAAAACAAGATATCAAAATGAATACGAATCAATGTGATATTGGACTAATCGGTTTGGGTGTTATGGGTGAGAATCTCGCCCTCAACATGGAATCGAAAGGATTCTCGGTTGCCGTCTTTAATCGCACTACCGAGATCACGGAAAAATTCGCCGCTGGACGTGCCAAAGGAAAAAACATTCAGCCAACCACGACGTTGGAGGAATTGGTTGGCGCGCTCAAAAAACCGCGGATAGCGATGATGATGGTGAAAGCGGGACCGCCGGTGGACTCCGTGATCAGCCAGCTCACGCCGCTACTGGAAAAAGGCGATATTATCATCGACGGAGGAAATTCTCTTTTCACCGACACGCAACGGCGCGGCAAAGAATTGGAGGGGAAAGGAATTCATTTTGTCGGCATGGGCGTTTCGGGCGGCGAGGAAGGCGCGCTCAAAGGACCGTCGCTTATGCCAGGCGGCTCGCGCGAGTCATGGGAGATCATTGCCCCAATTTTTCGCAAGATCGCTGCGCAAGTGGATGGCGAGCCGTGTTGCCGTTACATGGGCCCTGATGGCGCCGGTCATTACGTCAAGATGGTCCACAACGGCATCGAGTACGGCGACATTCAATTGATCTGCGAAGCGTATGCCATCATGAAAGATATTCTGGAGATGCAAGCTCCGGAGCTCGCCGATGTCTTCGCAGAATGGAACAAAGGCGAGCTGGATAGCTATCTCATTGAAATCACGTCTCAAATTTTTCGAAAGATCGATCCTGACACCGGCAAGCCCCTGGTCGATATGATTCTCGACAAAGCCGGACAAAAAGGAACAGGCATCTGGACACTTCAGTCTGCTATCAGGCAATCTGTCGTCATTTCGACAATTAACGCCGCGGTCGAAGCGCGCGTTGTCTCTGCGCAGAAAGAAGAGCGCGTGGCGGCGTCCAAAATTCTGCCACAACTGAGAGCTCGAAAATTCAAAGGCAATCGGCCGCGATTCATCGATGCAATACGCGACGCGCTTTATGCGTCCAAAATTGTTTCTTACACGCAGGGAATGGAGCTTCTGCGCTCTGGAAGCACTGAATACAAGTGGAACCTCAACCTCAGCGACATCGCCACTATCTGGCGGGGCGGCTGCATCATTCGCGCGAAATTTTTGAACCGGATCGTCGAGGCGTACCGGCGCGATGCTGCGCTGCACAATCTTCTGCTCGACCGGTATTTCACGAGAATCATCAAAAAGGCGCAGCGCAACTGGCGCGTCGCGGTATCGACAGCCATTAAGCATGGCGTTGCTGTACCCGCGTTTTCCGCGTCGCTCGCTTACTTCGATAGTTATCGCTCCGCTCGTTTACCGGCGAATTTGTTGCAAGCGCAACGCGATTTCTTCGGCGCGCACACGTACGAGCGCATCGATAAGCCCGGCGTATTCCACACGGAATGGACGGAGCCGGATCAAAAGCCGGCCGAAAAACCGACCGAACCGAAAACACCGGAGCCTCATCACGCGGGAGAGTGAATTGCCGTTAAAGCGTTTAACAGTTGAAGCGTTGAAGCGGCCATCGCTTCATCGAATTAATGGAAATCGTGCGACTCACTCCCGACGAGTTGTTCGTGTGTGAGGGGTCTAATCTCGCGCGCTTTGATCAAAACCACGTTGTTCGAATTCTGCACTTCGCCTTCGATAAGCAGAAAGGCTTCCTCCGTAATCACGAGCCGAAAGTGTTCGAATAAGTCTGGCTCGACAATCGCATTGGAAACGCCGGTCTCATCTTCCAAGCTGATAAAAACAAACCCTTTCGCCGTTCCAGGACGCTGTCGGCAAATCACGTTGCCGGCAATTTGGATGATCGAACCCTGTCGCGCGTGTGAAAGATCGATTGCGCGCCAAATATTCGGCAAACTTTCGCGCAAAAGTTTCATCGGATGCGGTCCGGTAGTCAGATTCATCGTTTCGTAATCCGCCTGTACGCGCTCGGGTAAGGTCATACGCGCAAGTGGAGAAGTTGTTGTAGCGGCGTTTGTGTCAAACGCCGAATCGGATAAACAGCCGCTTGGCACAAGCGCCTCTACAACGTTTTTCTGCAGTAAATCGTCTTGCAGCGTTTCCTCCACGTCCCACATCGCCGCGCGGCGATGTTTGGCAAAACAATTGAGTGCTCCTAATTCCGCCAAGGTGCGCAATTCGTCTTTTGCGAGGGGCACCCGATGCTTGAAATCGTCCAACGAATCGAATGGTCGTTCTTGTCGTTGCCTAACGAGTTCGTCCGCGTGTTCCTGCCGCAAGCTGTTCACGACACAAAATCCCAACCGCACCGTGTTGTCATCGACGACTGTGCAGGGCCAGCCAGATTGCGAAACGCAAACCGGCTTGATTTTCAGCCCGTGCCGCTGCGCATCTTTCACAATCGTCGCAGGTGTATAAAAGCCCATCGGCTGATTGTTCAACAGACTCGCATAAAATTCTGGCGCGCGATGCACTTTTAAATACGCGCTCCCATAGGCGAGAATGGCGAAACTGATTGCGTGCGATTCCGGAAATCCGTAAAGCGCAAACGATGAGATGGACTGAACGATTTTGTCGACCTTGTCCGGCGCCACGGCTTTGCGTTCCATTGCAGTGCGCAATTTCGCGCAAACCTTGTTCATCCGTTCTTCCGAACGATGGAAACTCAGCGCGCGTCGCAACTCTTCCGCTTCGTCGCCGGAAAAATCCGCCATCACCATGGCAATCTTGAGCATCTGTTCCTGGAACAACGGCACACCAAGTGTGCGTTTTAAAACAGGCTCCAGACGCGGATCAAAATATGTGAGCGGTTCGCGTCCAGCGCGGCGCGCCAGATACGGATGCACCATATTGCCTTGGATCGGTCCCGGCCGGATGATTGCCACTTCAATCACGACATCGTAAAAACATTCCGGCTTCATCCGCGGCAGAGTTGCCATTTGTGCCCGGCTCTCAATTTGGAATACGCCTATGGTGTCTGCCTTTTGCATGCTCTCGAACGTCTTCTCGTCATCCTTTGGAATGTGGGCAAGGTCGAGCGGCCGCCCCCGTTCGCGGCACAACTCAAATGCATCCTGCATCACTGACATCATGCCAAGGCCTAACAAGTCCACCTTCACGATGCCGAGGTCTTCGCAATCGTCCTTGTCCCACTGCGCCACGACCCGCCCCGGCATCGAGGCGTTTTCCAGCGGCACAAACGAACTGAGTTTGTTCTGGCAGATAATCATGCCACCGGAATGCTGGCCAAGATGCCGCGGCAATCCATAAATCGCGCGATACAGCCTGATGAATGCCGGCATGCGCGGATGGTTTTTTGGCAAGCCAGCTTGCTCGATCTGCGATTCGAGCTCGAGCGTGTGCGGGAAATCACCACTGGCAAACAAATGTGAAAAACGATCAATGACGTTCGGAGAAAAATTGAGGGCTTTTCCGATTTCGCGCGCCGCGCTGCGTCCGCGATACGTGATCACGTTTGCCGTCATCGCGGCGCCGTGTTTGCCGTAGCGGCGATAAATTTCCTGAATCACTGCTTCCCGGCGATCGCCGCTCGGAAGATCGAGATCGACGTCCGGCCAGCCTTTTCGGCTCTCGTTTAGGAATCGTTCGAACACCAGATGATTTTCCACCGGATCGACCGGCGTAATCCCCAGACAAAAACAAACCGCGCTGTTGGCGGCACTGCCCCGGCCCTGCACCATGATGTTGTGTTCGCGACAGAAATTGATGATGTCCCAGACAATCAAAAAATAGCCGGCAAACCCGAGCTTTGTGATGAGCGCTAGTTCCTCTTCAAGTTGACGTTTCACCTTGGTGCTGATCGCAGCGTAACGCTGTTGCGCGCCGAACCAGACGATGGTGCGCAAAAATGAATCCATCGTGTGACCCGCCGGCACCGGATACTCAGGAAATTCGTATCCGAGATTTTCGAGCGAAAACATGAGCCGCTCGGCCAAAAGCGACGTGTTTTCAATCGCTTCCGGCAAATCCCCGAAAATTGCTCGCATTTGCCGATTACTCTTCAAATAGCGCTCGGCGTTTTGGGTCAGGAATT
Organism: Candidatus Udaeobacter sp.; assembly: GCA_035764345.1. Taxonomy (GTDB): domain Bacteria; phylum Verrucomicrobiota; class Verrucomicrobiia; order Chthoniobacterales; family UBA10450; genus Udaeobacter. Next base: position 3,597 of record DASTZJ010000421.1, on the reverse strand, counting down.
TTCCGGCAGCATCCAGATGAGTGTGCTCGCGAATACAGGTAAAAACATCCAGCACTTCGCGTCCGTAAGGCTTCGCGTATTGCACGCCGTTTGTAGCGATGAGCGGTAAACGATTTGCTCGCGCAAGATCGATTAGTTCACGATTGATCCGTTCTTCGCCACGAATGAAATGCCGGTGGAGTTCGATAAAAACATTTTTCCGTCCGAACGCATCGATTAGCATTTCGATCGGTTTGTAGGGCGTTTGACTCGCTCGCTCCCGCTCCCTCGGTTTTTCAACCTGCCCGTCCATGTCGCTCGCGTTCCCGTGGCTCCATTCTGTGAAACGCCGGGAAAAATTGGCGTCTGACACAGACGTCCTACATTTTGCGAGCGAGATGTTGAACAACGCGATGAGTCCTTTCGCAAATTGCGGGAGCTCACTCCACCTCACTACGCATTTTCCTTTCTCGCTGCGCAAATGCGCCAGGGTCAGCAACTCGCACAAATTTTTGTAACCGGTGCGATTTTCAACCAGCACAGGAAGAACTGCACCGTCTTCCATCGACAATTCGCAGCCAATGACCGGACGGACGTTGTGTTCACGCGCTGCGACAGAAAATCGTTGCGCGCCGTAAACGCCGTTGCGATCGAGTAAAGCCATCGCCGGCATTTCCAGTTCCGCAGCGACTTCAGCCAATTGCTCGGGAAACGATCCACCGCGCAAAAAGCTAAATGCGCTGCAGGCATGTAACTCGATGTAGCTCATCCGTCATTCCGAGCGAAAGTCTTGCCCTGAGCGAAGTCGAATGGGTCGAGGAAATCCGTTGCGAAAGCTTAAGGCTGTTCCGCGGGATCCTTCGACTTCGCCGCGCTCCGCTCAGGATGACTTTGTGTTTTCGTTAATCATAAATCCCCTCAATTTTCCAAGTTCCGTCCGATTCGTGACATCGAACGAGTTCTCCAGCCTCCAGTTGCAGATCCCACTCCGCGCGCGCCCAGGATTTTTCGTCCCACCAGTTTCCTGAAAACAAATACGGGCCGCGTTGCTTGACGATTTTGCCACGAATTTTTTCGCTCTGAAGATGCCAATTTTCCGAAGTAAAAATGGAACCAGTTATAGCGGGTCGAAATCGTCGTAGCGCCGGGCGCAATGTATGGAGGGGCGAGCTCCCGCGAGGCTTGGGATGCGCGCCCGGCGTCGCAGAGCTCCGCCCTCCATTGCCAGCCGTGGAAGTCCAATTCCATGTGAACGGTTCCATCCGAAATGCGTCCGGCCGATGCGTTTCTTCCAAAACCGGCGTGCCGACTCGATCAGCGCCTAGAAGGCCCGTCAAACGAGCGAGTGTTTCTGATAGTTGATGCGGATTGCGTAATGCAGTTTCAAATAATCCGAATTGTTCTCTGACGGGTTTAATCGGCTGGGCGCTCAGCGCGACCGCAACGATCGCATGCTTTGATTTAAAATTCTCCAGATGCGTGTGCAGCATCCGGAAGAGGAGATGGATATCGTTGGTCGGCTGCGGAATTTTGAAAACACGTTCGTAAATCTCTTTGTTCGTAAATGTGATGAGCAGTGCTAGTTCTTTTGCGACAAGATAAATTCCGCTCAAGCGCACCGCGAGCTGCTCCAAAAAACGACGAAGCATAAAAAGCAGTGGCTCGGCTGTTTCGACTTCATTTTCAAATTCGAAGCTTTCCTCGAATGCCTCCGGCGGGCGAATCAGTTTCAGCACTCGGTTCGATTGCCCGTTTGCGCGCTCCCACATTCGGACGGCTTCTGGACCAAGTCGCGCCGCCAGCTGCTGCTTATCCAGCACCGCGAGCTGCCCAAGCGTATGGATCCCCCACTTGTGCAGGATGGTCAAAATTTGGCGGATCTCGCTCTGCTGATCTCTTGCAGCAGAGGAATTTAACGAATCAGAGCGCTCCATGCGCTCAAATTAAGCCACTCTTATTATATGTTCAAATGAACATTAGATTTGGGCGGCTCAAATTATTTCCACCGGACATTTCGGTAGCGCTTGCATAAAGCCCCGGCCGTACGGTCTGGTCACGATGCGATTGTCGAGGATGACGATGATACCGCGGTCCCTCTTTGTTCGGATCAAGCGGCCCACGCCTTGTCGCAGTTTCAGAATCGCTTCCGGCAGCGAATATTCAGTGAACGGATCGCCGCCGCGCTCCTCGATCAATTCGAGTTTCGCTTCGATCAGTGGATGATCAGGCACGGCAAATGGCAGACGGGTAATGATCACATTCGAAAGCGCCTCGCCTGGGACGTCGACGCCCATCCAAAAACTGTCAGTGCCAAAAAGAACGCTGCGCGGCGTGGTCTTGAATTGATCGAGCAGTTTCCCGCGTGGCGCGCCGCCGCCTTGCACCAGCAGATTGAATTTCTTTTGCGAAAAGAATTGCGACATTCGCTCGGCCACCTGCTGCATTCCCCGATGACTGGTGAAAAGCACGAACGCACGGCCGTCGGTCTTCTCGACAAAATGCGCGATCCAATGTTCCAGCGCTTCCTCGTAGCCAGCCTCCCGTGGATCGGGCATTTTTTTCACGATGAAGATCCTCATCTGCTTCTGGAAATTGAACGGACTGCCGAGCAGCGCCGGCTCAACTTCATCTGCGCCGATGCGGCGACGAAAATAAGCGAGGTCAGAGCGACCGACTGAGAGCGTGGCGCTGGTCATGATGCACGAACAATTGTCGCGAAAAATCATTCGACGCAGTTCGGGCGCCATATCGATCGGCGCTGCATTAAGCGTGAGAAATTGCGCTGTCTTGCCGGTGCGTTCGACCCAATAAACGTGCTCGCGAGCACTTTGCTCCAAAAACGCTGCGATCCCAGCGCGGGCGTCACGAATCCGCCTACCGTATTCCTGTAATTCCGCTTTTAGAAACTCATCATCGGCACGTTTCACAACTTCGGCCACTCGCGCTTGCAACGCGGTCAGCCGGCTCGTAATCGTGTCGGGAACTAGATCGGCGTCACGCACACGAAATTCGCGGCCTTTCTTGAAATCGCATTTCGATTCAACCGCAGCGAAAAACTTCTCTGCATCATCGATCAGTTCAGCCGCGAGCCTTACGCCTTCCGCATCGCGCGTCACGGTGAAAAGGCCCTTGCGCGTTCGGGCATTATAGAGCCGCTGGATTGTCGATCGTAGCCCATATTGTGAAACGCCGACGCCGACTCGCCGTGATGCAATCTGCTCGACGGTATGTGCTTCATCCAAAACGAGAAAATCATTCGGAAAAATGAAACCGCTCTCGCGCTCAGCCTGCAATTTCGGATCGCCGAGCAGGATGAAGAGCAGCGTGTGATTGATCACCAAAACGTCGGCCGCCAGCAGACGTTTCCGCGCTTGCTGATAAAAACAGCGCGAATCCTGCCCGCATGTTTTCTGCGTACAGATGTGCGCTTCGCTGCAGACCTGTATCCATACTTTTGGATCAGGCTCCAACGACAAATCGCTGAGCGAACCGTCTCGCGTAGTGCGCGCCCATTCCGCCAGCCTGTTCAGCTCATTCTGCTCCGGTCCGGTGAAAAGCTCACTGGCTTGCTGCAGCGCGCGTTCCAATCGTCGCGGACAAAGGTAATTTTGGCGCCCC
>DASTZJ010000420.1:0-4657 GCA_035764345.1 Candidatus Udaeobacter sp. | reverse complement strand
CTTCGAGAAAGCGCGACATCTTTTGCTGAATTCAAATCTGCGCATCAGTGAAATCGCGTTCGCGGTCGGATTTCAATCGCTATCGCAGTTCAATCGCGTCTTCAAAGGCAGAGCGGGCAAATCGCCAACTGAATATCGCGGTAAAGTATCGAATGCGCTAAAAAAACAGGATTTTTTCCGTAAAAATGCGTAGTCGGCACGTTGGTTCTTTCGCAACACTCCGTATTCGTGTGGCATTCGAGGTTAACTCGATGGATCCACGGTAAGCGCGAAGAACTGCTTTGGGGCGTCGGGGGAACAGCCGCGCTCGCCGTGATTCTGCTTTCTTGCAGCACGACGAGCCGAACCATTCTTGCGCCTCCCAGCATTCCTGGGGCGGAGTTCGTTGGATCGGAGAGTTGCGAGACTTGTCACCAAGATATCACGCGTAATTTTAGGACGGCGACGCACGCGCGACTGAAAGCGCAGGGTGAGAACGCAAAGAACATCGGTTGCGAGTCTTGTCATGGGCCCGGTAGTTTGCACGTCAAGAGCGGCGGCGCGGCACACACGATCATCAATCCGCGTCGATCACCGGAAACATGTTTCCAATGTCACCTCGAAGTGCGCGCAAGTTTCCAGCTGCCACATCGCCACCCGGTTCTGGAAGGCAAAGTGAGTTGTGCAGACTGCCATAACCCGCACGTGGGGATGGCAGTGAAGGGCGGTGGGACGAATGTTCAACAGACGCTCAAAGGCGGCGGCATAGCGTTCCTGAGCCAGAACGAAACCTGCTTTCAGTGCCACACTGCGCAACGTGGACCGTTCGTTTTTGAGCATGAGGCCGTGCGCCAGGGTTGCCTGACCTGTCATTCACCCCACGGGTCGGTTAACCAGCGAATGCTAAATGAACGGAACGCGACGCTTTGTTTGAAGTGCCATTTTCAGGAACAAAAAGAGCCCGGCAGAATTTTTATAGGAGACACCGATCACACCACGTTCCTGCCTCAGGGCACTTGTTGGTCGGCGGGCTGTCACGAAGCCATTCACGGTTCTCAAGTGAATCCACTGCTTAGGTACTGACGTCCACTTTATGAGGGCATCTCACAGATTTCTCGCGCTGGTGTGCGCGGGAGCTTTCGCCGCCGCGGTTCGCGGCGGTGAGACGAGCGATGGCAAATCAACTGCGACAACGGAAGAGCAAACGGAAGAGTACAAAAACTGGATCGAGCTCGGTATTGGCGGAGTAATCACCAGCGGCGATCGCGCGCAGTTCGAACAAGAACACAGGCTGCCAGGCGATCAACCTTACGGCGGCATCCAGGACCTGCACTTTGAGGGGCCTTTGGGCAAAGACGGCCTGTTTTCCGTCGACGGCCACGCGATCTGGGATACCAACGACTACGACGTAACAGTGCAGTTGTCGAAGCCAAAGCTCGGCTACATCAAAGCTGGTTTCACTGAATTTCGGAGTTGGTACGATGGGAATGGAGGATTCTTTCCCCACAATGACGTGTTCTTTCCACCAACGTTTCCCGAGATGCATATCGATCGAGGCGAAGCTTGGATTGAACTGGGCTTGCGTGTTCCAGATTGGCCAGAGATTACCATCCGTTATACGCACGAGTTTCGCGATGGGCAGAAGGATTCAACGATCTGGGGCGATACGAATCTAACCGGCTTGCCGGTCAATCCTACGCGCAAGATCGTGGCCGCCTTCCGCGACATTGATGAGACGCGCGATATTTTCGCGTTCGACGCCTTGAAGACCTTTGGTAACACCGATGTCAATCTCGGGATGCGTTACGAACATAGTACGATCGACGATAGCCTGAATTTGGAGCGAGGCGCTGGTCAACTGCCGCCGGTCGTGCCGCCACCTGGTGCGCAGCGCTTTATCACGCAGCGCGACGTAAACAACCTGGACTTATTCAGCGGGCATGCCATCACTGAGACGCGGATAAGGGATTGGCTTTGGTTTACCGCCGGGTACTCCTATACAACTCTTGGTAGCGATATCGGCGGGAGCCGCGTCATAGGTACTCACTTCGACGCTGACTTCGGTGAGCCCGTCCCTACACTTCGACCATTCGATCATGGCTTTATCAATCTCGCCGGCACATCGCAAGTAGTCGAACACATTTTCAATGCCAACGTTCTATGGATGCCTCTGAAGGATCTGACCATACTTACAGCTTTCCGCTACACGCACGACGACAGGGAAAGTGACTCTATTTTCCTGGCCACGGATGCCGTTCCAAATGTGCCGCCATTCACGCCAAGTAATCCACAGGGCGGGGCTCACCCGATAACGCCGGTGCCAGTGGCTGCCAACGCTTCAGTAGATTACAATAGATTCGGCCAGCGCTTGGAGGTGCGTTATGACGGCCTTGCTAACTGGCTGTTCTACGCCGCGGGCGAGTGGGAAGAAGAGTTTGGAAACCGTCTTGAGCACCAAAGCGAAGCGGAAGAAGCGGGGTTTGAACTCTTGGACGTCAATGAGGATACCTCATTGCTTTATCAAAAATACATGACTGGTGTGAACTGGTATCCGATGATGAGGCTGAATCTGTCGGCGCAGTACTATCACAAAATCGCCTCCTATGATAACACCATCAACGCCGCCATACACCAGCGACTGGTTGGCGAAGATTGGAATACTGATGACTTCAACGTCCGAATTACATGTCGGCCTAAGGTCCCTGCCTGGCTGGGTACGCTTGCGCTGGTCACGCGGTACGATTTTGTGCACACGACAATCGACAGTCAGTGGGCCATATTTTCAGACGAAGAGCTTTTGAATGAGGAACAGAGCGGCGTAATTAAACACCATGTGATCAGCGAAGCGCTGACCTGGAACCCGCTCGCGCGATTTTATCTGCAGGCAAATTTTTCTTATATCTTCAATCAAACGGATACTCCGGCCAACAACATCGATTTGATTCCTAACACGAGTCCGACGGTGGTGAATTTCAGAAACGATTATTGGACGGTGACCAGCGGCGTCGGCTACATAATCGATGACAAAACTGATTTTTATGTCGATTACTCATTCTACTGTGCCAATGATTACTTTAAGAACCCCGCCGTCGCGGTACCCTACGGGTCTGGCGCAACAGAGCACACCGTCTCAGCCAGCATCACTCGCCAATTAACGAAGAACACGCGCCTGCTACTGAGGTACGGGTATTACAACTACAGGGATGTGACCTCCGGCGGTCATAATAATTATCGAGCGCATTCGCTCTATTCCGGTCTTCAGGTTCGCTTTTAATCACAATATCTGATGCAATCGGGGGGCGTGATTAAGGGAAACATCGACACCTTTATGCGGCTGTCTCTCTTGAGATTTCTTGTCTGTGCCGCGCTTGTAATTATGATCGCGGGTTGCGATCGGAGCGATCAGCAGATCAAAGTCTATCGCCTGGTAAAAGCGCCGCTGGAGTCAGCGCCCCGAGAACAAAAGCTGCCTCTCACGGCATCAACGCCACAAATTAAGTGGGAACTGCCAGAGGGTTGGGCCGAAGGCGTGCCTTCAACGATGCGGTACGCCAGTTTCGCCGCCACGCAGGAGAATGGCGAAAAAGTAGATATCTCAGTCGTCATCTTCCCTGGGGATGGCGGCAACGATCTTGATAACATAAACCGGTGGCGGCAACAGATCGGTCTGGCCGCCGTGGACGCGCGCGAGCTCAATTCCGTCATTGCTCCTTTCCAGAGCAACCAAATCAATTTTTCAACGGCTGACATGATCGGCCCGGATTCGCGGACGCTCGCTGCATGGGTGCGACGCGAAGGTCGCAGCTGGTTCTTTAAGCTTACCGGTCCAAAAGATGCAGTCGAAAAACAAAAGCCAAACTTTGTAAGATTTCTCCAATCAATCCGATTCGAGGAAAATGCTGTCTAAATTTATCGATCTAATTACGTCGCTAAAGCTGACGATTGCGTGTCTAGCAGCGGCGATGGTGCTGGTCCTCGCCGGGACCTTTGCACAAGTTCATTTCGGCATTCATCTCGTGCAGCAACGTTATTTCCAGAGTCTTTTCGTCTGGTGGCCACCCGAAGGGCACGGTTTCAAAATTCCGATCTTCCCCGGCGGATATCTCGTCGGCGGGTTGTTGCTGATCAACCTCATAGCTGCTCATGTGCGCCGGTTTCAATGGACCTGGCGGAAACTCGGCATCCATCTTACGCACGCTGGGCTCATCATCATGCTGGCGGGCGGATTGTTTACCGATCTGTTTGCAGTCGAGAGTCACATGCGTCTGACGAATGGCGAGAGCAAAAACTATTCCGAAGACGCGCGGCGGGACGAGCTCGCGGTGATCGACATCACGAATCCAGAATTCGATCAGGTCACGGCGATCCCGGAAACAGTGCTGCGACGCACACGCATCATAGAACATCCCAGTTTGCCGTTTCAGATCGTGGTTCGGAATTTTTTTCCGAACTCGCGACTCCAGATGGTCGATGACACCGGGAAAGTTGCGCAGGCGATAGCCGACCGTGGCGTGGGCGCGCAAGTAAGCGTGCAAGCGCTGCCGCGCGCCACCGCGCCAGATGAGCAGAACGTCGTCACCGCGGTAATCGAAATTATTCCTATCGACCTTGCCAGCGGTGCGACGCAGATCTCGTTAGGCAGGTGGCTTGTGTCGGACGCGCTAGGCGCGCCGCAAAC
>DASTZJ010000419.1:0-6234 GCA_035764345.1 Candidatus Udaeobacter sp. | reverse complement strand
GATGGCGGCTCCGAGAACAATACCCCCATTGTAGTCGGTGTGATTGCCCAGAAGTTCGACCCGGCCGGGGGCGTAAGCTTCTGCACACACGATCACGAGATTATTCCACAATCAGGCCCGATGGAATTGAATGTCGTAAACGGGTCCACCATCTCTCTGCGCATTAGACGCGTATGAAGGCACTCGCCATTGCGCTTGTTTCATATCATTTTTCAATTGCTGTGTGTAGACCAAAAGAGTCACAATCAATCAAAGTGCGGTACTGGGAGATAATCGCCGACAGAGTCAGCGCATCCGGTTGGAGTTGGGGCTGTATCGCAGCGATTGATTCCGAGGGGGGCGAACTATCTGGATTGTTGACGCGCACGGCGACGACGGAAAACGTTTTGTTATGCATGCCGATGAAAAGTTGACTGCGTTTATCGAACTTGAATCTGCGACTTGCGCTCACGGCAGGTTTTCTTGACGAGCAGGCGAGATTTTTCCAAACTCGGTGTTGCTAAAGCCGACCTTGGAATCGCGCGCGTGAAGATCTTTGCGAAAGCGTCATCGGAGTTATCACGAAAAGCGAACTCCAGGCGTAAATAAACCTTTATGGCAGACCGATCTAATTTTTGGAAAATGGTCGATAGGACTAAGCCCAGCCAGCTGCGGGTCTTTGGAGAGAAAGAACTTCGGGATTGTCAGGACTATTTCTTGGAAATCCAGTCTGACTCGACGGTCCCTACAGATGAATTCATAACCGCGTCGGAACGACTGACACTGATATGCAGCGAGATCGCAATAAGGCATAGCGACGCTAAGCATCAGCAAACCCAGCGCCTCGCACGCTGGGCAATTGCAGTTGGAATGGTTTCCGCAACTGCGGTAATTGTCTTTGCCATTGCCCAATATGTCGCAAATAGACTACCTCCCGAGAATTCGCCTGCGGCTATAGAAACGCCAACCGTCGCCACGCCTGCGCCTATAGAAACGCCAATTGCCGCCACGCCAACGCCCACTGCATCGCCCTCACCAGCTGAGAAAGCTGCATCGCCTTCAGCCGTCGCGTCGCCAACGGCCTCGCCCAAAGCAAAACCCACTTCTAAGAAAGCGAAGGCTAAAAGGAAAGCGCGTCGGGCTGCACGCCCGATGCCCGCAGGGCGCACGAGCGACGAAGCGGCCAACCCACCGGCGCTGGGCGGAGGCCATGGCCAAGTGTGGGTTAACACCGAGACAGGTGTTTACCACAGGGAAGGCTCGCGTTTTTACGGCACGACGAGGAAGGGCAAATACATGACCGAGCAGGACGCAGTCCAGGCGGGATACAAGACCGCGCCAAAGCGACCATAGGAAGACAACGCTAAGTAAGAGTTGCTAGGATTGCGTGGCGCCCACGGCAATGGCGAGCTTAATACAATCTTGTCGTCTGCAATCAGTAAAAGCTGCAGCATAACCAGACGAGCCACTCAAGGCGCGAACAAAATTTGCGTGATGGCTCCTTGAAATCGCCTTTGTGCTCGTGCGTCTCGATCACGTTGCCAGCTTCATCGTAAACGCCGCGTTGTTAGCCATCGCCTTCCGTTTCGTTGTTCAACTTATCCCAATCAGTCAGGGGCACACCGTTGACTTTCCATACTGATTCAAGTTTTCCAATGTCTCAGACCATGAATCCTACACCGTTATCGAGGATCATGTTGATCTGCATAACTCCCTGCTTTGTTCGCGTGAAGGTGGACTTGCTACCATTGGAAAAATGAACGTGAAACCCGTATATACCATTTTCGTCTTTCAGCAGTTCCAGAACTTCGTAATTGGGCCACTTGTGAAATCTCTTCGCTTTAGCCAGCGCAAACTTCGCGTTGTCGTAGGCTTTTAAGAGACCGGACACAAATTCAAAACAGAATCCGACCCGGTAGTCCAAATCTTTTAAAGACATCACTCTTGGGTGACCGTCATCCGTCGTTCGAAACTCAGATTCGGTAAGCGTGTCATCGGAGTGGGCGATTGCGTTGCGTATAGCTTCGTCGAAAACAAGTTTGATGTGCTTGACCAATTCTTTTTCTCCGAGAATTTCCGCCAGCGCCGTTATTTTCCGAATCTTTCTCGGCATGCTTGGTGGAATTACAGACCAAGGATCGTCCTTATTCTTTCTCTGGTACAAATCTCCAAATGGAAACGGCAAATATTGCTGGCCTGATATGCAGCGCAAAAGATTGAGAATTATTTCATGAATCGGGGACATTTCGGATAATGAAACAGAAATAATGGAGAGCTAACCGCCGTGCACATGATCGGCCTTTCTCTTTTTCCGCCTTCGCCAGCATCCAGTTAAAATCTGCAAATGTCGCTTCGGACTCGTCTAGAACGTCCCAACCAGCATCGTGAATCGCACGAGGTCGCAATAATGTACACACTGTTGAAGGGCGATTTCTCGAAGGCCTTTTCAATCAAAGCGAACAGAAGTCATGGAATTCCTTTATTCTTTGCTCCCGATCCATGTCGATGCTTTAGCGGTTTATTTCTGAGCGGTTAGCCCCGTCGCTTGTTAGGTCTATCCATAGAGGCATTGTCGACCAAATGCCCAGAGGAAAAATAGCGCCGTGCCAAGACAAAGAAGGCCGATGAGTCGCAGCTCAACTGAATACCACTGGCCACGGACTCGGCGACCGATGATGCGCCAGCGAAGCGAATCAGAATGCTTGTCGGCGTGGCGAATCCAGTAACTTTGCAGCCGCTCTGTCCAGAACCTCGCGACGGCACCGAACACAAAAAAGAGTGATATGACGACGCCTCATGGGAGCAGTTGTGAGACGGTGAACGCGCGATGTTAGTGCCGGGAAAGGCGTTTGCGGATCGGTTTCCCTATGATTCTAGGAATGCGAGGGTCGCGCTTGTGGTCTGTCTCATGAAAAATCACGTCTCGAAGCTCGCGCTTGTCCACAAACTCACCGCATTTCGCGCACTGATAGAAGTGTTCTATTTTCTCATGTTCATTTACGATGGAAAATCGCTAGGCAAAAGCCTTGCGTTCGTAACACGGGTTCGAATCCCGTTAGGGTCGCAGTGGCTGATGCTGGTAATCACCGGCGTCTTGTTCTTGCTGGTAGCGATGCTCGTGGATCTGACGCCAGTGGTGGATCAGAATTTTTTCTTTTCAACGAATGATGCCGGGATCCAGCAGACTAAAAAAATTGACCAGCGTTTCCGTCGCAGTCATCGCCGCAGGATTTGCCATTTTCGTGCTATCAGATTTTCCACCGACGCAGCGTTTCGGCCTCGTAGTTCTTGCTGGATGTGTCATCGATATCCTGGCAAATCTTTTCGTTTTGCCGCTGCTCGGCGGCGCGCCACTGAAAAAGCCTGTTTGAGAAAGCGCTGCGATGTATGATTCGGTGGATATAACCCGCGAGAGCGCGCCCTAAGTTTGTTCGAAAACGGCTATAGCGTCGACGCAACGCTGCTAAATCTGCTTTTGCTGACGATCATTGGTCGGAGGCGTCGAGTAGAACCGCCTGAGGATCGCTTTCCTCACTTTGCTCGGCGGGGTTCGACTCGCATGAACGGATGCTCGAACGAACAGTAAAAAAAGAGGCCCCAATCGGGTGAATCGGAAGTGAGTCCGATGGGCAGAGCCAGACCAACGACCAGCTGCGCATCGTTCGGCAAATTGAACGCGTAACGCGCGCCAGGAGAAATCAGCGCAGTCGTGGTGCGATCCACAGTCGGCTCCGGTGAGAACACGCCTTCGGCGATATCGTCGTTCCATCCAGCAACCGTCTCCAGCATGAGATTGAAGTCGCGGCCGACCGCGTAAATAGCGCTCGCCCCGAGATTGTAATTCGTGAGGTGGTGGTTGCGCACGTCCGGAAAGACCGACATCCCAGCGTTGAAATGCACAGTCCAACGGTCGCTGATGATCTTGCTAAAAGGCAGATTGGTCTCATAACCCACGACGCCAGTGCCCAGGTCCTTGTCGCGATCACCAGTTGGAAGCACAAGAGACAAACGTGGCGCAAAGGCCGGGGTGTATTCGTCTTCTGTCAACGCCTGCAGGCGATAGTTGAGCCGCATGTCAGCTATGCCATTGTCGCCTTCAGTAAAGGCGTATGGAATGGTGTAAGAAAACTGGTGCGTCTGACTGAAGACCGGCCATTCCTGGGTAAAACTCGGTACGATCTCGTGCGAGCCGTTAATAAAATTGATCGGAACGTTCAATATGTGCTGCACCACGCCCGGCTCCTGGTTATAAGCTTCTTCGATGAAGAACGAGTTGTCCTGGATTCCTTTGGCAAGCGGCTCGGAGGCGAGCGAAGTAGTGACCGATGACAGGGGCCCTGCCACAACCAGAAGACAAGCGATGGCAACAATGACCAACAATTTCGATTTTGGGCGAAGAGCCGAGAACTGCGGGAGTTTCATAAATAAGTGAGCTTTTTCGTTCAATCTTTCCGCAGGAATCGCACAAAGTCGCGAGATATTGAAAGCGGGCTCTAATCCCGTTACGGTCGTTTTTGCTTGGCGAGCGCTTGAAAATACCCCGGGCTGGTAGTTGGTTTACCTTATTAAGCCGATGCAAACCGCGTTTTACCAGTCTGAATCCGATCAGCCGCATCCGGGGCGGTCGCGCGCGATCATACGAGCGCATCCGGAAGTCCGCCAACTAATGGTGCGCAATCCGTGGACTGCGCTAATCGCGGTCTCAATCGTGGTCATGCAAACAGGCATCGCGTTTGGAATGGGAAGACTTGGGTTCGGTTACTGGTGGCTCAGTCTTCTCACTGCCTATTGCGTAGGTGCGTTCGCCAATCATACCAACTACGTCATCATTCACGATGCCACTCACAACCTGATTTTCAGGAGCAAAAGCTGGAACAAACTGGTGGCCATCATCGGCGATCTTCCCAATCTCACGCCCGGCGCAATGGGTTTCCGTGTTTACCATTTGAAGCATCATTCGCATCAGGGTGATTATGAATATGACGCAGACCTGGCAAACCATTGGGAGGCACGGCTGGTTGGCAACAAATGGTATCGCAAGGCGATTTGGCTCATGCTCTTTCCTTTTTTTCAAGTGACACGCCCGCCGCGTTTGAAAGCGATTAAGATGTGGGACCGCTGGTTTTTTATCAATTTTGCGTGTGCCGCGGCCTACGATGCAGCAGTTATTTATTTTTGCGGTTGGCCGGGGTTTCTTTATCTCGTGTTCGCATTTTTCTTCTCAATTGGATTGCACCCGGTCGGGGCGCGCTGGATTCAGGAGCACTACACCTACGATTTCGACCAGGAAACGTTCAGCTATTACGGCCCAATCAATCGCGTTGCGCTAAACATGGGTTATCACAACGAGCACCACGACCTGCCCTCCATTCCGTGGAACAACCTGCCGAAACTGCACGCAATGGCGCCGGAATTTTACAGCAACCTGAAATATCATTCCTCGTGGAGCCGGTTGCTGTTCCAGTTCGTTTTTGACAAACGATACTGCCTCTATTCCCGGGTCGAACGGATGAAAGAAAAGACAGACTCTCAACGGGCCCCGGACATGACAGCAAACGAAATTGCCGGCCTTGATCTGAGTGCGAGGCCCATTAGTTTTTAGCGATGGCCGAGCGTTTGTATATCTCGAACAAGAACGAAACAGTCCGGATGTTCGAGAGCGATTTTATTGAGTTCTTTTCGCGGGTGCATCCGGTGACTCCATTGGTGCTGTACCTGCCGGTCGTTGGCTACATGCTTTACGTCTCGCTGTGGCAACGCCGATTGTCGATGCTGGCAGTGGCGGCGTTATTTTTGCTCGGCGTTTTGCTGTGGACGCTACTCGAGTACCTCATCCATCGGTACATATTCCATTACGAACCGAAGACTCGCCTGGGACAACGACTGCACTATATCATTCATGGTGTTCATCATGATTATCCCAACGATGCGCGACGGCTCGTTATGCCGCCGAGTATAAGCGTTCCACTCGCGTTTCTTTTCTATGGTCTGTTTTTTTTGATTTTCGGGAGGCTTGCGCCGGTCGTGTTTGCCGGCCTGGTTTTCGGTTACGTCTGCTATGACATGCTCCATTACGCGACACATCATTTCGCCATGAAACGCGGCGTGTGGCTTTGGCTGAAGCAGTATCATCTCCGTCACCATTTCAAGGATGATCACGTCGGATACGGCATTAGCTCGCCGCTCTGGGATTACGTCTTTCGGACGACGCGAAAGTAACCCGCCTCGCCCTTTGTAGAGGCTTCGCCAATGCGC
>DASTZJ010000418.1:0-4646 GCA_035764345.1 Candidatus Udaeobacter sp. | reverse complement strand
ATTGGCCAAGGTTGTGTTCGTAAAAAAGGGAAACAAGGCGCAGCAGGTGAAAGTGACGACTGGCATTTCCGACGACACTTACACAGAAATCAAGAGTGGTATTCAGCCCGGCGATGAAGTGATCTCGGGAAGTTATAGCGCGATCAGCCGTAAATTGAAGAACGGCGCCAAGGTAGCCCTCGACAAAGAAGGAATGAAGTAATCCCGACCAGCAACTGTCGACGTTGCGATGGAGACTCGAAACTCAATCAGACCGCTCGGCCCGGTCGTGATCGACATTGAAAACATTACCAAAGAGTACGTCATGGGCGAGGAAGTCGTGCGTGCGCTGCGCGGTGTGAGCTTGCAGATTCGCCGCAACGAATACATCGCCATCATGGGACCGAGCGGCAGCGGTAAATCGACGCTCATGAACATGCTCGGTTGTCTCGATACCCCGAGTTCCGGCCGATACGAGTTCAACGGCAAAAACGTTGCCGAAATGGACGACGACGAGCTCGCGGCCGTTCGCAATCGCGAGATCGGCTTCGTGTTTCAAACGTTCAATCTTCTGCCGAGATCGACATCGTTGCGGAACGTCGAGCTGCCGCTCATCTATGCCGGGATCGATCCCGAACGGCGCGAAGAGCGCGCGACCCAGGTGCTGGCAGATGTTGGCCTGGGCGATCGCATTAATCACAAACCCAATGAACTTTCAGGTGGTCAACGGCAGCGGGTGGCCATCGCGCGCGCGCTCGTCAATGGACCATCGATTATTCTGGCCGACGAACCAACCGGTAATCTCGATTCCAAAACAGGCGAAGAAATCATGGAGTTGTTCGAGAATTTATATCAGCGCGGCAACACGGTTATCCTTGTGACACATGAACGGGACATCGCCGCGCACGCGCGTCGTACCGTGCATTTGCGCGACGGACTGGTCGAGATGGATCACGTCGGATTTATTCCGGAGCTCGACCTGCCTGTTGCCACCTGAGTTCGACATGAAACGTTTTCTTTACGAGTTGAGCGAAAGTTGGAAAATCGCCGCCGCGCAAATGCGCTCGAATCTGACGCGCTCAACGCTTACGGCGCTCGGTGTCATCATCGGCATTATCGCCGTGACGTTGATGGGCACCGCCGTAAACGGGATATCCATAGGTTTCGATAAGAGCATGGCCGTGCTGGGCGATGACGTTCTCTACGTCACTCAATGGCCGTGGAAGCCGGTGGACGATTGGTGGAACTACCGCGACCGCAAAAAAATCAAAACCGAATACGCCGACACCTTGAACCGGATGATCGCAGCGACCCCGAACTCGAACCTGGTCGTGGCAGTGCCGACGTCAAACTTCATGCGATCCGTTAAATATGGCGGCAACCAGGTGGACAACGTCTTCGTTCTTGGGACGACGTCGGATTTCATCGTGACATCGACAATTGATTGTACGGCGGGGCGATTCTTCAACGAACTCGAATCGCGTGGCGGCGCCAATGTTGTGGTGATCGGCTATGACGTGGCCGACGCGCTTTTCCCTTCGGAAAGCCCGATCGATAAATCGGTACTGATCAATGGCCAATTGTTCAAAGTCATAGGCGTAAACACGCGACAAGGCACATTTCTCGGTTTGTTCAGCTGGGACTCCATGGTGGCGATGCCGCTGGGCGCGTTTAAAAAATATTTTTCGGCCAAAAGCGAATCAGATGTGCGTGTGAAAGTAAAAGACAAGACCAGACTCGCCGATGCCAAGGATGAGCTCACCGGTTTGATGCGGCGTGTACGTGGATTGCCACCGGAGAAAAGGGACGACTTCTCGATCAACGAGCAACAGGCCTTCAAAAGCACGCTCGATCCAGTGAAAAATTCAATTGCGATTGCCGGGCTGTTTATCACCGGCCTATCGCTTTTCGTCGGCGCGATTGGGATCATGAACATCACGTTTGTCAGTGTGAAAGAACGCACAAAAGAAATAGGAACACGCAAAGCACTCGGCGCGCGGCGACGAACGATCCTGCTGCAATTCCTCATCGAATCGACAGCGCTTTGTCTCCTCGGCGGATTTATAGGACTCGCGTTTGCCTATCTAATGTGCTTTGGGATTGGCAAAGCTTTCCCTTCTTTTCCGATTCACTTCTCGATCGGCCTGGTGCTCATCAGCATGATTGTCTCAATACTGACCGGCTTGTTCTCTGGATTCGCGCCAGCTTGGACAGCGTCGCGCCTCGATCCGGTAACGGCGCTCAGATACGAATAAAAATCGAAATGTTATTTAGTGAGATCATCAAGATGGCATGGTCGTCCCTGGGCACGAACAAGCTGCGCTCCGCACTGACAATGCTCGGCATCACCATTGGCGTCTTCTCGGTAATTTCAGTCATGACCGCGATCGGTGCATTGCAATACTCGATTGAGAACGGCATTAGCTTTCTCGGTTCCAACATCTTTCAGTTCGCCAAATATCCAGCCAATGTCAGTGCGAGCGGGGATGTGCAGGAAAAATTTCGCAACCGCCACAACATCACCTACCAACAGGCGCTGCATTATTACCGATTGATGGAAGGCGAGGCACGCGAGATCTGCCTCAAAAGTTTTGGTTACGAAGTGAAAGGCCAGGCGGTTTATAACGGCGCAAAGACAACGCCGAGTCTTCTCATTGTCGGAACCAATAGAAGTTTTCTCACCGCGAATGCCTACACGCTTGGTTACGGTCGCAATTTGAATGATGAAGACGTCGATCTTTCGCGGCGCGTGATTGTCGTTGGAAAGATGGTCGAGAAGAGACTGTTCCCGCACGAAACGCCGATCGGCAAAGTCGTTCGCGTGAGCGGACACACCTACACGATCATCGGCGTGCTCGCGGAAAAAGGGACGGCCTTTGGCCAAAGCCAGGACGACCTTTGCATTATGCCAATCACGCGCTTCTTCGAGGATTACGGCGAAGCGAAACGCACCGTTAACATCGCGACGCAAGCCTTTACACAAGATACCTACAATCGCACGTTCGATCGCGGCATCGGCGCCATGCGTATCGCGCGCGGCTTGCGCCCGGACCAGCCGAACGATTTCGAGATTTACAGCAACGACTCGCTCAAGAGCGCGTTTGTTAACGTGGCAGGATATGTCCGAGTGGGCGCGTTCGTCATAAGTTTCATAGCCCTGGTCGCGGCCGGAATCGGCATCATGAACATCATGCTGGTGAGCGTGACCGAACGCACAAAGGAAATCGGCGTTCGCAAATCGATCGGTGCCCGCAGCCGCGATATCTTGCGGCAATTCTTGACCGAGGCCGTTTTCATTTCCGAGGCCGGTGGTATTCTGGGAATTGTCCTCGGAATCGTCGTCGGCGACCTGCTGGCGGTGTGGCTCAAAGTGGACCTGATTTTCCCTTATGGCTGGGCCGTTGCCGGTCTTCTTGTCTGCTCAGCAATCGGGATCGGCTTCGGTCTCTACCCGGCCTATCGCGCCGCGAACCTCGATCCGATCGAAGCGCTGCGATACGAATAAAGACGTCACCGAGGAGATTCGGGCGCAATCAGATCCTCGGCTGCTACATTTGCCAGCGTCCATTTCGCCGAATCCAAGTATCGGTCCACACGAAGCGCCCACGCTCGCCAATGCGTCGCTCCCAAGATTCGTCCCCTTGCGCAATTGCTGTCTCACCGTAAAACCTGACTTTGACTTCATTAAGGCGATTGGAAACGAAAGATTGCGGCGCATTTCGCGTGTCGGCGAACATTTTCGCTTTGTCGAAAAGCGTCCCTTTCGGATCCACGCCCAGGAAATCATCCGCAAGAATCCGTTCGATAGTGCTCGGGTCGCCAGTCGCTACCGATTCCGCCCGCTGGCGTTCGCTTTCGATAATGTAGCTCTCTCCTTCCTTCTGGTGGTTTCGCGCGCATTGACAAAGCAAACAGCAAAGCGCGCCAACAATAACGAAGGTGTTGATTTTCGCTTTGCCAGCGGCTTTGATTACTCTAAGCCTAGAGCCTTAAAGGTCGCGTCGACATGCTTGAAATGAGTGTCGAGTGAACAAAGACGATCGATTTCCGCAGCGGAAAGACGGGCTGCAATTTCCGGTTCGCGCTTTGCGTTTTCGGCAAATGTCCCCTCGCCTTTCCATGTTCTCATTGCGGCACGCTGCACTGCTTCATACGCCGCCTTGCGTTCTGCGCCTGCACTTGTTAGAGCAAGCAGGATCGATTGGCTAAAATACAGACCTTTCGTTAGAGCGAGATTTTGCCGCATCCGTTCGGGATAAACCTGCAGCTTTTCGACAACGTCACGCAACTTCGTCAGCATGTAATCAAGCAGGATGCATGAGTCCGGCAGAATGATCCGCTCGGCGCTTGAATGACTGATGTCCCGCTCGTGCCAGAGCGCGACGTTTTCCAACGCCACAACGGCGTTACCCCGGACGACACGCGCTAAACCGCTCAAGCGTTCGCTGGTAATTGGATTGCGCTTGTGCGGCATCGCCGAACTGCCTTTTTGTCCTTCGCCAAAGAATTCTTCTACTTCTAGCACTTCGGTCCGCTGGAGATGACGGAATTCGGTCGCCCAACGTTCGATGCTCGAAGCGATCACGGCGAGCGTCGTCATAAATTCAGCGTGCCGGTCACGCTGCACGATCTGGGTCGAAAGCGTCGCGGGTTTTAATCCGAGCTTT
>DASTZJ010000417.1:0-15552 GCA_035764345.1 Candidatus Udaeobacter sp. | reverse complement strand
ACATTCGTGCGGAAAAGCGTCTGGATTGTCGGCGGTGACGGCTGGGGTTACGACATCGGTTACGGCGGACTCGACCACGTTCTCGCGAGCGGACGTAACGTGAAAGTGTTGCTGCTCGACACGGAAGTTTATTCCAACACTGGCGGACAATGTTCCAAATCGACGCCGCGGGCGGCAGTCGCAAAGTTTGCTTCCGGCGGGAAACGCGCGCCGAAGAAAGATCTGGGGCTGATGGCAATGACTTACGGCACCATCTACGTGGCTTCGGTCGCGATGGGCGCCAAGGACGAACACACATTGAAAGCGTTTCTTGAAGCAGAGGCTTACGACGGCCCAGCGCTCATCATCGCTTACAGCCACTGCATTGCCCACGGCATCAACATGACAACGGGCATGCAAAATCAAAAAGCGGCAGTCAACTCCGGACAGTGGCTCCTGTATCGTTACAATCCCGAACGGCTCCGGCTCGGAGAAAATCCACTAAAACTCGATTCCGCCGAGCCGCACATGAAAGTCGCGGATTACTTCAAGCTCGAACAGCGGTTCAAGATGCTCGACATGACAGAACCGCGCACCGCAAAAGAATTACTCGCTCAGGCGCAGGCAGACGTGAAGACGCGTCGCGCATTCTACGAATTCCTCGCCACAAGAAAATTCAGCCCCACACCAAACCTATGAACCTAACGACCAGATACCTCGGCTTTAAGTTGCGCACACCACTCGTGCCATCAGCATCGCCACTTTCGGAGAAGATCGACAATATCAAACGAATGGAAGACGCCGGCGCTTCGGCAGTCGTGTTTCATTCACTTTTCGAGGAACAGCTTCGTCGCGACCATCATGAACTACATTATTATCTCGAGCAGGGCACGGAAAGTTATGCAGAATCGCTGACATATTTTCCAGAGACGGCTGAGTTCAAGGTTGGGCCGGAAGCATATCTCGAGCACATTGCCCAGGCGAAGGCGGCGGTCGATATCCCAATCATCGGGAGCCTCAACGGCTCGACATTTGGCGGCTGGATTGCCTGCGCTCGACAAATCGAGGAAGCGGGCGCTGATGCGCTCGAGCTGAACATTTACTCCATTCCAAGTGATCCGGACGTCAGCGGGGAAGACATCGAAACGAACTGCCTCGGCATTCTCGCGGCGATCAAAGCGCAGTTGAAAATACCGGTGGCGGTCAAGCTCAGCCCGTTCTTCACGAACTTCGCGCGGTTCGCCCGGCGGGCCGACCGCGACGGTGCCGATGCATTGGTGCTGTTCAATCGTTTTTATCAACCAGACATTGAACTGGAGACTCTGGAGATTTCGCCCAACGTGCTGTTGAGCACGCCGATGGCGATGCGCTTGCCGATGCGCTGGATCGCGATGCTTTACGGACGCATTGGTGCAAACCTCGCAGCGACAAGCGGAATCCACCGTGCGACGGATGCGCTGAAAATGTTAATGGCCGGGGCCGATGTCACAATGCTTTGCTCCATCCTGTTGCGCCGCGGAATCGATCACATTCGCGTGATCGAACGCGAGATGCGGGAATGGATGGAAGAACACGAATACGAATCGGTCGAGCAACTCAAAGGCAGCATGAGCCAGAAAAATTGTCCGGACCCGAGGGCGTTCGAGCGCGCGCAATACATGCGGGCCCTGCAGACGTATCCAGCGACGGAAATTTAGAACCGGAAGGATCACGCCCATGAAATTGGCTACCACTTATCTCGGATTTAAGCTGCGAACGCCGCTGGTCCCATCGGCGTCGCCGCTTTCGGAAAATCTCGATAATATCAAGCGGATGGAAGATGCCGGTGCGTCTGCCGTCGTTTTCCATTCGCTCTTCGAAGAACAACTTCGGCCGGGAAATTATCGCGTGCGCCACGGTTCTGGAAACGGCGACGAATTCTCGTCCGACGCGCTCACCGATTTTTCTGACGAGCCTGACTTCAAGGTGCATCCGGAGGCGTATGTCAATGATATCGCGAAGGCAAAGGCCGCGGTGCGCGTTCCAATCATCGGCAGTCTCAATGGCTCGACATTCGGCGGCTGGCAGCGGTATGCCCAGCAAATTGAACAAGCTGGCGCCGATGCGCTAGAACTGAACATCTACGCGGTGCCGACCGATCCGGACCGCAGCGCTGGTGATATTGAGACTGATTACCTGACGATTGTCGCGTCAGTAAAAGGGCTATTGAAAATTCCGGTGGCCATTAAGCTCAGTCCGTTTTTTACTAACTTTTCGCAGTTTGCGCGACGCCTCGACTCCCAGGGCGCCAATGCGCTGGTGTTGTTCAATCGATTTTACCAGCCGGACATCGAGCTGGAGACCCTCGAAGTCAGTCCTAACTTGCTTCTCAGCGCGCCGATGGAAATGCGTCTGCCGATGCGTTGGATTGCACTACTGTACGGCCGGATCGGCGCAAACCTGGCTGCTACAACTGGGATTCATCACGGCGTGGACGCGCTTAAAATGCTGATGGCCGGCGCGGATGTTACGATGCTTTGCTCAGTTCTATTGCGGCGCGGCATCGATCATATTCGCGCGATCGAACGCGAGATGCGCGAATGGATGGAAGAACACGAATACGAATCGGTCGAGCAAATCAAAGGTATTATGAGCCAGAAAAACTGCCCCGATCCGAGTGCATTCGAGCGCGCCCAGTACATGCGTGCGCTCTCGACGTATCCGGGCGCGAATACTTAGCGATCAATCCTGCGACTCATCGTCAGCTTCCGACGTCAAATGATGATGATGACGCCTGTCTTTCTTCCTGTAGGCATCATACGCAAGAGCTGCCCAGCACCCGATTGGAAAGAGTAGACCAACACCTGCAGTACCAAGGATAGATATGATGCCGACGAATATGGCAATCGGCATGCCGAGAAACATCAAAAAAAGCCCCATTTCATAGTGGCCTTTGTAGATGTGACCCAGTCCCGGCACAATACTGAGCACCGCTGCGATTTCGTTATGCGCATGTTTCTCTTCCTTGCTGAGTGGCGTTGATAATGTTTGCATCTTAATTACCTCCTCGTTTGCAGTTGGCGATTACCATTCGGGCTGCTTTAAGCAGCCCACGATGACCAGCGCGTACAGCGCCATCATCGATACGACCGCAAGTAAAATCAGGTATTCCATACCGACCTCCTTTGTGGAATTGATTACAGCGACAATGAATTTCGCGCTGCGCGTCGATTGGCTTTTCCTTTGCAAAACTTGCTCAGGTGAAAAGCAGTCGTTCTCTCCTTCGCGCCAAGATTAGCCTAGGAATTAGCAAAGGAAGAGGGGCCGTCTCCCTACGATAGCGATTAAGTGCGTGGGGGTGAATGAAGATGTCGCCCGTAGATGAACTTAAACGAGCCAATTCAGCTAGCCGGAATCGAGCCGAACCGGTAGAGATCTGGAAAGCGCGAAATTTCATCGAGGAACATTCAGGCGAAGAACTTTCGCTTAGTAAGGTAGCGAAAGTGGTTAATGTCAGCGCAAATCACCTAAGCGAAAAGTTCAAGCAGGTTACCGGCGTAAATTTTGTCGAATACATCGCATGGACCCGATTCGAAAAAGCGTGCGATCTCTTGCGGAATTCGAATCTGCGCATCAGTGAAATTGCGTTCGCTGTGGGATTTCAGTCGCTGTCGGAATTCAATCGTGTTTTCAAGAAGTTGTCCGAGGGATCGCCGACGCAATACCGCACTGCGAAGTGCTAAGCGGAGACGACGTCGCTGAATTTCCGTAAACTGACCGAAAATCAGCTGAATATTTTCCGTAAAAATGCGTAGTCGGTATGCGCAGCAGCGGCCACCATTCGTAAAGGAAGATTTCCATGGGGCGCCACATCGCCACCCAGTCGGCGATGATCAGGCTTTCCCGAAGGATAATCGGTAATGTTCCTGCTTGACGACGCAGTAGTTGGCTTGTGATCAAACACGCGGCCAGAAACGTCAGGCCGATGAGTAAGGTCGTGCGGCCTTGTTTGAGAAGATGGCGGAATTCGAGCCGGTTCAGTTTCGCCCGATAAGCAAAATAATTATGCACAGCTGTTTCAATCAGATGCTGCGCGTCGCCGTGCGGAGGAAGCTGGTTCACATGGACGACCAGTGAGACTGAATCGCGGCGCGGAAATTCCCGCGCCCAACCGACGATAAATTCTTCGGCGTCATCATCGAGGTCCCTCTCGTGGAACGGCGAAGGATCCATCGAGTTGAAAAGCTGCTCGATTCTATCGACGAAAACTTCGATTCGATGAAGCGGTCTCTTGCGTGACTTCAAGTTGAGAATTCAGTCAAGTCGCCGAGACGACAACGGCACAAGCTCTTTGCAAATGCCGTGCACTTTCCGAACCGTTTCTTCCGGCAAAGGTCCATTTTCGCTCAGCGTACGGATTCTGCGTATTCCGTCGAGAAGCTTTCCAACAATGGGACGGGCTTGGCTGTCACTGCTCATTGCGAGAAGTTGTTTCTCCAAATAATCAACCAGAACCGGTTGCCGAATGAGCGCGGAATGCTCGGGTGAATACTTCTGAAGCACCAGCGCAGATAGCGCCTCAGTGCCGCGCAACCATCCGCCAACACTTACCAGTTGGGCAAGCTTTGCACTCTTGAGTTCAATCATTCCGCTTTCAAGATCTGAAAGCACACCGTCCCATTCTTGTCGCGCAGCCGGCCATTCATCCTTATCCGCAAGTTCCATAATGCTGCGACTACGACGGAGCGCGCGCTCTTCGACGCCGAGTCCTCGCGCTAACGTCAGCACGGTGCGTCCAAGATCCTTCACTTCGGTCGAATCTTCCGATTCCATAGCAATAAAACCTTCGGCTATTACGACCCCGAGTAGAGTTGCAATCTGCGCCTGATCACCATGCGATTTCCAGCGAGCTACCTCGGGACGTTTTACAGCGCGCCAGTTCGCGTCCCGGAATTGGTCGAGGGAACGAAATATCTCTTTCGGCACCGGGACTGCGACGCCGTGCACCTGTTTGGCTTGCGAAGGGAGTTGGCTGTTTTCTCCAGAAGGGGTTTGAGCCGACGCCGGAATGGCAACGACGGTCAGAACGAAAAGGCAAAGTCTTAGTGCGGACACGAGAGGTTCACAGCCCGCTCGGAAACGTTTCTTCCACTTCGCCCATTTCCCATTCAGCGGTCCGCTCAAGTGGTTCAACAGCGCGAGTGTGATCGTAATCCAGCGGACGGAGCGCCAGCGGGGCCAGTCGTTTTGGTGAAAACACTTTCGTAATCCCGAAATAATCGGGACCGCCGCAGCATGTCGATCAATTGCTTGTTCTGGCTCCCGCGCGGCTGCGGCTCTTTGAGCATGGAAGAAATTTAGCTTCTTCCTGCCAAGTTGGTAGTCAATTAGTATCGAATTCCTGGTCCATGAACGGCGACTCCAGCACTACTGGCTCAAGCGATGCGCGCCCATGATGCACAGCCAGCATTTTGTCGCGCGCGGCCTGCAAACGCCGCAGCATGATTGGCGCCATGCGTTTGAAAAGCTCGTAGCCTAACGAGGGATCGCGCTCGCAGTACTCGCGCAGGATCGTACCATAGAAAAAGATCCCTTCCGTTGGTTCCACCGCGCGCGCGGTGAAATGCCAGACATACGGCGGAAACATCCACGACCAGCCCAGCAAATCTCCAGCGCCGATCGTTTCTACAATCACTGGTTCGCCGAAATTCTCTCCCGATTCTAGGACGACCTTACCGCTCTCGATTAAATAAAAACGATTAGCAAGCTCGCCTTCGCGCAAAATGATCTGGCCGGGCTTGAAGTGCGCCGCGATCGCGCAATCGGTCAATAGCGCCAGCTGCGTGTGGTTCATTCCCGCCAAAAATGGATGCAGTGCCACGCGCGTGGCCATTGACTCTGGTTCTGTTCTTTTCTTTTTTCCTGCAGGAGGCTTGGTCTCTGTTTTCATCAGTTCTGTTCTTTCTCCTTCCTTCAAGGATTCTCTCACGAGCAACGCCCGTGGTATATCAATCCCGCACGAAAATTCGAACGCACCATGCCGATGTTGGCATGCGGGACGTGGAAAGCGCTTACGGATTCCATTGGTCGCTTTTGCAACCTGTTGGCTCTCTGCACGCCTATTGCGTGGTGATTTCGCCTTCATGCTACTCAAATAAAGTCGTGTTCTTTTTCGCGAACGACCAGCACTGGGCATGGCGCGGCTCGGGCCACCCGTTCGGCTGTGCTGCCGATGGCGAAATGCTTCCATCCTGTGAAGCCATGCGTGCCGATCACGGTAAGATCGACATCAAGCTCTTTGGCTGCTTCGACAATCTCATGCGTTGCAACTCCGGTGCGAAGTATCGACTTTGCGCGAGCGCCGCCAGCCGTGTTAGCTAAATCGGCTAGAGCGCGCAAACCTGCCTCCGCATCAGCTAGTTCTTCTTCCGAGAATGCTGTTGCCGCTGGCCGTCCAGCCAATGTCAGCGGAGTTTCTGGCTCAAGAACATGCAGCAGGGTGATTTCAGAATTTAATCCCTCCGCAAAGCGGAGCGCATAGGACAGAGATTTTCCCGATGCGGGAGAGAAGTCGGTTGGCACGAGAATTTTTCTAATAGTGATCGGCTTCTGCTTGTTCCCGAAAGCCTCCGGAACTTCCCTTCCTCTTAGTTTTGGTCCTACAGGTTTCGGGGCAACAACCTGTGATTTCATGCCGAAGTCTTGCTCGCTTCGCGGACGTTCCGCTGCCCGGCAATTGTTAAATACCGTGCGTTTCTTGTCTCCGCATCAGTTGTATTCTCTATCGGGCAGCCTTTGAAGGTGATCTCGCCTGCATCTTTCAGGTTTGAATCCGGTCGTGTTCCTTTTCACGTACCAACAGCAGAGTGGACAAGACGTGACGCGCACGACTGGTCTTCGCTGCTGCCGTTCCCATTCGTAAAACCGAGGGTAGCGGTTATAAAGGGACAGGCGTCGAACTCGGAACCCAACCCTCGTGCCGGAGGTTCTTGGAATAACATTCTGTCTTTTCATGCTGTAATTTTGGACGCGCTGCAAAGGACCGCTTCACAATGGTTGTTAAATCTTGTGCGTTTTTTGCGCCGATAAAACGAAAATGCTTTAACGATGAATGACCAAGCAATTTTCGCTCAACCAAACCAAAACGCAGTAAGCAGGTCATTCGCAGTGACCCTAGGTTGGCCTCCCGATGCTCATCATTCGACGAATCCTAGTGAATGTTTCGTCAGGTCGGTTCAGCCATATCCGAAATTACTTTAGGCGGGAACGCAGCGCGCAAGGCGTTGAGCACTGCAAGCACGTCGATAATTTCCTGGGTGATCGCTCCGGCTACCGGAACCAGATATCCGCCGGCCGCGAAGATCATGCCGCCTAGGCTCAACAACATTCCGCCGACCGCACTCTGCAAGGCGATGGAGCGCATCCGGCGGCTGATATGCATGAATTCGTCCACCTTCTTTAATGAAGTTTCCATCGCCACAACGTCAGCCGCTTCCGCGGTCACATCAGTGTTCTGTCCTACCGCCATTCCCACCGTGGCCGCCATCATTGCCGGTGCATCGTTGATCCCGTCGCCGACGTAGAGAGTTTTCGCGACCGCGGTTTCCTGCCTTACGATCGCCAGTTTTTGTTCTGGGCTTTGCTCAGCATGAATTTCGGTGATGCCGACCTGCTTCGCGAGATAAAGCACTTCCGATTCACGATCTCCGGAAAGGATCATGATGCGTTGGAACTGATGCTTCGGCCCGAGATGCTGAATTAAGGAACGTCCTTCGGCACGCGGCGCATCGCGCAATCGGAATGTCGCTGCAAACTTGCCGTCGATGACGATGATGCATTCGAGGCCACCCGTGATCGGCGGAAGGTGCTCGGCGCCGGGGACGTTTTGAGAAAGGAGCTTGCCGCGGCTGGTGAGTTGAATCTCGTGATCGGCGACCGTTCCGCGCAGTCCCTGACCGGGAGGCTCGCTCACATGAGATGCTTGCTGAAGGTGAAGCCGTTCCGCTTTCGCCGCTGCGAGGATGGCTCGAGCCAGTGGATGCTTTGAGTAGAGCTCAAGGCTTGCCGCCAACGTGAGCACCTCTTTTTGCACGAACCCCGGAGCCATGAGTTGCTCCGTTAACTTCGGCTCGCCGTAGGTTAGGGTTCCAGTTTTATCAAAAATCGCGCTGCGGCATTCAGTTATTTGTTCAAGGACGGCAGGGTTCTTCACCACGATCGAGCGTCGCGCTGCAAGCGAAATGGAGCCGATGATCGCGACGGGAATAGCGATGAGCAGCGGGCAAGGCGTTGCGATGACAAGCACAGCGAGGAAGCGAACAGCTTCACCGCTGACGACCCAAGCCAGCACCGCGATGCTCACCGCGATTGGAGTATAAAACGCTCCGAGCTGATCTCCGAGTCGGCGCAGGTGCGGTTGGTTTTGCTCCGACTCACGCATTACTTCCATGATTTTGGCATAGCGCGAATCGACCGCGCGGCGCGCGGCGGTGATGGTGAGCGCGGATTCACCGTTCACCGCCCCGGAGATGACGGCAGAGCCGGGCGCCTTGGTGATTTCAAACGGTTCGCCAGTGAGAAACGCTTCGTTCATGACGCCATTGCCTTCAATGACCGTCCCGTCGACCGGACAGATGTCGTGCGGATAGACAACAAGAGTATCGCCCACCGCGATGTCATCCAGCGCGACATCGGCGATGACAGAATCTCTTTTCCGATGCGCGATGGCAGGCATCCGTTTCGCCAAAGCGCGCAAGACGGAAGATGCATTACGCAACGCATAATTTTCCAGCGCCTCGCCCCCGGAGAGCATCAAGACAACGATCGCACCGGCGAGATATTCGTGGAGAAGAACGGAAGTGACGATGGAAATTCCGGCGAGGAGATCGGAGCCAAATTCCCCTCGTAAAAGGTTCCTCGATAGTTCATAGACGAGAGGAACACCACCGAAAACGAGCGTGGCCAGAAGCGGGATTTGATAAATCCCGGGAGGCGTGCGCAAGGCGAAACGAAAGACGAGATGCGCCAGGATCGCCGCAGCAGCGAAAACAGCGATGACGCTGGTTCTGCGACGATGCAGGATGGCGACTGATTCCCAAAACCGCCGGGCGGGGGGCTGATGTCTTAACTTCGGCGCCCCGGCAGTCGGCTCCTTGTCCTTCCACTTATGCAACATTGATTGCTCCTTTGTTATCTTCACCTAAATCCAACCTGGATTGACAACGAGGCAATCGCTTCCGTTTTACTTAAGGATAAGGTTATCGACGACAAGATTCGGGTTCAGTTCGGGACCGGCTGTTTTCGAAACCGGAGATTCGCACGACTGTCGGTTGGTGCGCGGCGGTTATCGCGACTCGCTTCCCTGCGCAGACAAAATCGAGAACGTCGAGCACACGGTCATTTTGAGCCGGCGCGCGCGCAATCATTCATCAAAACATTGTGATCTCGCTAAGTGTGATCCTGCTACTCGTGATCTCCGCGCTTGCTGAAAAAATCAATCTCACCCTCGGCGTCATTGGCCACGAAGGTAGCACCGTGGTTGTGGTCCTAAACGCACTGCGGTTATTGCGCTTTCGCGCCGAATGACGCGCGATTTGTGCGATAAAATAGACCCTTGGCAAGTTCTGCCGTTGCGATGTAGGCGACAATGATGAGCGCAATGATCGGATAGAAATACGCGGGCATTGGCTGAAAACCAAGCGCTCCAGCAAATGGCAGCTGCGGCGTCAGCGCCGTTATCAGGACAATTCCCGAAGTCGCAAGCGCTAGTATCTTGCTCGGCCGGCTTTTGAAAAATGGCCGGCGGCTGCGTACGACGAGCACGATCAACGATGCCGAAACGATCGATTCAATGAACCATCCGGCGCGGAATTGCGCGACCGTCGCGTTTAACCAGAACAGCACGCCGAAAGTGAGATAGTCGAATACGGAGCTGATGAGGCCAAACACGATCATGAATCGCCGGATGAAACCGATGTCCCACCGGCGCGGTGCTTGCACCAATTCGTCATCCACATTGTCGCTGGCAATCGTCATCTCCGGAAAATCGGTGAGCAAATTGATGAGCAAAATTTGTTTGGGCAGAAGTGGAAGGAACGGAAGAAAAAGCGACGCGCCAGCCATGCTGAACATGTTTCCGAAGTTCGCGCTCGTCGCGATGAAGACGTACTTAAGCGTGTTGGCAAAAGTGCGCCGGCCTTCGCGCACGCCATCCACCAGCACTTCAAGATCGCGCTCGAGCAAGACAAAATCCGCGGCCTCGCGCGCAACATCGACAGCGCTTTCCACCGAGAGACCTACATCCGCGGCGTGCAACGCAGTCGCGTCGTTAATTCCATCGCCCATGTAACCGACAACGTGTCCGGCTTTTTTGAGCGCGATGATTATCCGCTCCTTTTGCATCGGCTCGATTTCGGCAAAAACGTCGACACTCGGCGCGCGACGAACAAGCGCAGGATCGCTCATTGCGCGCATTTCGGGACCCGCGAGGATGCGCGCGCTTTTCAAACCAACTTCGTGCGCGATGTGCTCGGCGATGAGCGCGTTGTCGCCAGTGATAATCTTTAGTCCAATTCCGAGTTCGTTAAGTTCGCGGATCGTCTTTTCGACACCCGCTTTCGGCGGATCGGACAGGACGATGAAACCGAGAAAGATCATGCCCTTCTCGCTTTCGCGTTTGATTTGCGTGTCAGTCCCGCAATCGCGGTAAGCGACGCCAAGAACGCGATGACCCTGATTGCTGGATTCGTGCCAATGTCGCTCGATCCCTGGGCGCGCGGCATCAACGGTGATCAACGATCTGTCGCTCAACTCTGCTTGCGCACATACGTCGAGGATTTGCCGAAGCGCGCCCTTGGTGACGAGTAAATGCCGGCCGTCTTTTTCAAAGAGAATGCTCAGACGTTTGCGCAGAAAATCGTATGGTAATTCGTCCAGTTTGCGCCAACCATCGCACTCGGGGGCGGCAAATTCCCGGATCGCTTCGTCGATGGGATTAACAAAGCCCGTCTCGTTAGTCGCGTTGAGATAAGCGTAGAGCAACACCTTTGCGCTCTCGCGGCCCTGCGCGTCGAGCGCGGCGTGCACGCACTCTTCCCTCAGTAATCGTTCCAGTCTTGTCGGAACAGAGCACGTCATGCTGCCGAAGTTTTCGATCGCGGCGAGCCGCTTCGTGATCACTTTTTTCTCCGCCATGCGACGCGCACCGTGAGAGAGATTAATGCTGATGATTGCCGGCAATAGCTGCGGTGTCAGCCCGACCGCAAGCGCGAGCGCGAAAAGGAACGAGTCGAGGACCGGCTTGTGGAAGTAAACGTTGAAGGCAAAAATCGCGAGCACGAGTACGAACGTCACTTCGGCGAGCAAATAGCCGAAGCGCCGAACGCCATGCTCGAATTCGGTCTCCGGCGGCCGCAGTTTCAGACTTTCAAAGACTTTGCCGAACTCCGTGTCGCGACCCGTGTGGACGACGAGCGCCTTGCCGCTGCCACTGACGACGTGGGTGCCCATAAAAACGGCATTTGTGCAATGCGCAAGTGCAGTCTCCGGCGCGAGTACGCAGGGAGCTTTTTCGACAGGATAAGTTTCGCCTGTCAGAGTCGCTTCGTTAACAAAAAGGTCGCGTGCTTCGAACAGCCGACAATCGCCAGGAATAATCGCGCCCGCACATAGCAGCACCACATCGCCGGGCACGATTTCTTCCAGCGGCACGATTCCTTCCGCGCCATCACGCAGCACATGCGCTTTGTTAAGCCGGCTGATGAGCTGCCAAGGCGCTGAAAAACCGCCTCAATCGAACCGCCCGTTATTTCATCTCGTGACTGCGGTTCATTGCTGCGTTCCCTTTTCACGCGCAGAATTTTGAGACGCTCGAGCGAGGTGCCGCCCCGGCCGCGGCGCGAGCGGCAGCCTCGCGCACCCACGCACGCATTTTCTGCCCGAACTCGGCGATGAACGCGAAGAGTGCTTCGTCCTGCACCGGCTTCGCAATGTAATCGGAGAGGAGGAAGGGTTTGTGCACGCGCGCGATGAGCGTGGTCCGCGTGATCTTGCGATCGAAATGCGCTACCACCACCGGAACGATCAGCGGTTCGGGGTCGACGAAGGCCGCGAGGCGGAAAGCCCCGGCTTTGAACGGCAGCGGAGAGCGCTCGGTGGAGGTGGATGCGCCCTCGGGACAGATCACAAGGTTCCGACCGTCGCGCAGGCAGCGCGCGGCGGTTTCGAGGAAAGCCCGCCGCCGCTGCTCAGCTAATAGCCGCGGGTTGCGTTCGTCTTCATCGACATGTTTTGCATAGACATAGATGTATCCCAGACGATCGTAATACTTCTGGTGACCGTATTCGTGCGGGTTCGACTTGCGAATGACCCGCACCGGCGGCTCGCCGTACTTCGGGCTGAGCACCATGCAGGAGACAAAATGGGTGTCGAGCGTGAGCTGGAAATCGTTCGGCAACGTGTTCTCGGGATGATTGGCGAGATGGTTCATGACGAAGATGTGCCCGGTCTCCGCAGGCAGGTTTTCCTCGCCCTCAATGATGTGATCGACGCGCTCGAACAGCCGGCAGAATCCCATGCAGCACCGCCGCCTCACCTCTTCTGGCGTCGCGTCTTCCGGCGCCGCGCTCACCGCTTCGTAGATTTGCTGGAGCCGGCGATAGACGTCCAGTTCTTTGCGGACGTTTTTGAGAATTTCGAGGCACATCCGCGCGAGACTGGCCTCGAGTGGGTCGCCGTGGTTGCGGAGGAGCTCAAGCGTTTGAAAGGCATCAGACAGGGTAAGCCGGCTCTCGAGATAAATGGGCAGCTTGTGCAGGGGTGAGGTGACGCTGAGTTCGGAGGCGCTTTCCTCAAGTAGCGCCCGAATGGCGAGCGCCTCCTCCTCGTAGCGGCTGGCCACCAGCCGAATGCGCGCCTCCCGCAGCCGGTTGCCGAGTACCCAGAGGATGCGCGTTATCAGCTTCACTCCGAACTCAGGAACCTCTTCGGCGCGCCGCTCCAGCCATGAGCGTTCGAATACCAGCAGGTGGGTGTCCTCGATGGCGGTCGCCGTGTCGCGATAACGATATGGCTCTACCACCGCTGACCACCCAACGACGCGCCCCGGTTCCGTCAGCGTCCGGATGAGGATGCGATCTTCTCTTGACGTGCGCGGTGCGGTGAGTTCCTCGGGCGTCTCGAACGAGAGCCGCACCTGCCCGGCCACAATCATGTAGAGTGCCTCGGCCGGATCGTTCTCCCGCAGGATCACCTCGCCCGCCGCGACGCTCCGCATTCGCGCGTGCGCGGCAAGCACGTCGATGTCTTTGGGCGCGAAGGTCTCGAAGAACGGTGATTCCCGAATGAGTTCAGTGGTCGATTTCATCAAGCGCCCGCCTTCGGTATCCCGCCCGAGGCCACAGGCCTAACGAGAAGATCGCGCGTCTGTTCGAGTCTATTGGCGAGGGTCGCGGCTACCCGCTTGAGCAGCAGGTAGCCGAGACGCGGCTGCGTGTGCACTAGTTCCATGATGATTTCGCGAGGGAGCCGCATGACCTGACAGTTCTCCTCGCATCGGGTGGTGACCGTGTAGCGATAGGGCTCCCGGAAAACCGACCAGCCGAGCAGCGCGCCCGGCTCGCGCATCGTCCCGACGAGCAGATCGTCCACACCTTGAAAATGAATGTAAAACTGCACCACACCCGAAATCAGAAAGAACAGATGCTCGGCGGCGTCATGCTGCGACATGAGAATCTGACCGCGTTCCAGCGCGAGTACGGTCGAGTTGGCGGCAACCTGCCGGAGCGCTTCCGCCGGGAGTCCCTGAAAGAACGGGATCTCGATGACCTGTTCGACATGCATCGCACTCGGAGTATAGAAGAGCGGCGACGACGTCTGCAACCTCCCGAGGTGTCGTGCGTACCTCATGAAACGCCAAATTCGTCCGACTCTAAACCGTCCCCCGGATTTCGAATCGTTCTGGGCGAAGACCCGCGAGGAGCTGAATGCCATCGACCCCGAGATGCGCCGAACCCCTATGACCTGCGAGAATCACCCGTCGCTTGAATTGTCCCAGCTCACTTTTCATTCGTTAGGCGGGATTCAAGTCACTGGCTACAGCCTCGGCTGGGTGGATGACGCGCGGCGGCCACTCGTCGTGCACAGCCACGGCTACGGCTCGCAGTGCGACATCCAGTGGAAATGGGCGGACGCTGGATACAACGTGATCGGCATCGACATTCGCGGCTTTGGCCGCTCGACGGCGGCGGTGCCCGCGCCTTCGCGCTGGGGTTATGTGCTCACAGGAATCGAGTCGCCCGAGACGTCCGTCCTGCGCGGCGCGGTTTGCGATTACGGCCGCACGATGCAGCTGGCGCGCGATCTCTTCGCGGGACGAATTGCCCGACGTCTGACTTATGGATTCAGCTTCGCGGGAGGCCTTGCTCTCATGGCGGAAGCGCTTTGGAGCGCATCGGACCTCCTCGTGCTCGGCGTCCCGACGTTCGGATGGGCGGAGGGGCGATATTTCCTCGTCAAGTCCGGTTCTGGAGCGGAGATTGCGCATTACCTCGAAGAACGTCCGGAGGCTACCGAGGACATCATGCTCGTGCTCCGCTATTTCGACGCGGTGAACTTCGCTGGAATGATTTCCTGCGAAACGCTCATCGGTCTGGGGCTCCATGATCCCGTGGTTCCAGCGGAAACGGTTTATTCTATCGCGAACCATTTCGCGGCACCCTACGAAATCATGGAATTTCCCGTGAGCCACAGCGCGCTGCCCGAGGAGCAGCGATGGGAGGAATTTGAAACCCGCTGGCTAGCCTTGGGACGTGGGGAGAGTGAGCTACGTCCTTTGCGCGTGGCTAAATCCCCCCGAAAGAAGCTCAAGGGGTGTTTGAAATGATGAAAATCGCCGTCTTTAGCACGCAAGCCCTGCGATCGCGAGTTTCTCGCTGAGGGCAAGAACGAGACGAACCCCAACTCAAAAGGTCAGAATAACGGCGCCGGCGCGAAGCATAGACGATTTAAATCTAACGAGAATAAGCTCAGTCACCGCTGGCGACAGCACGCCGTGTTGTGGGTTGACGCGTTACAGCGACAACGAATTCGGCGCTCCGCGGGATTTGGCTTTTGCTTTGCAAAAATTGCGCAGGCCGGAAGCCAACTGTTTTCCGGCCACGCCAAGATTGGGCGAGACATTAGCAAGCAACGCAAAGCGAGCCTGCTTCAGTCGCGATTAGCTGAACTGGAGATGATTAAGATGCTGCTCGCGCATGAACTTGAAGAAACGACTCCAAACCATCGAGCGGAACCGGTGGAAATTTGGAAAGCGCGAAAGTTTATTGAGGAACATTCCGCCGAAGAACTTTCGCTCAGCAAAGTGGCGAAAGCGGTCAACATCAGCGCAAATCATCTGAGCGAAAGGTTCAAGCAGGTGACGGGCGTAAAGTTTGTCGATTACGTTGCCCAAATCCGCTTCGAGAAAGCGCGACATCTTTTGCTGAATTCAAATCTGCGCATCAGTGAAATCGCGTTCGCGGTCGGATTTCAATCGCTATCGCAGTTCAATCGCGTCTTCAAAGGCAGAGCGGGCAAATCGCCAACTGAATATCGCGG